>JACNHM010000046.1 GCA_014383605.1 Chloroflexota bacterium | reverse complement strand
TTTACCAGATCTGCTCCCGCCTCGCGGCCCAGCATGGGGTTGGCGATGCGCAGCGCCCGCCCGCGCACGGCGCCGGCCAGACTGGTGCCGGAGAGGACGGGACGCAGACCGTTCCTCCGACGCGAGCGCAGGTGAACCATGTCCGGCGAATTGGCCTCGCCGCTGCCAGAGCGGATCAGCAGCGAGCTCTCCAGATTGAAGGTAGCCTCGATGACGAACTCGTGGCGCGCATCGCGCCGCGGCGGAGAGACCGCCAGAAGCTGTGTGATGTCCGCTCCTGTAGCCTCAACGCTGTGGTCATCGTCCAGCCACCCCATCAACCCCTCCGCGCTCCGCAGGTCATAGCGCCGCACGCGCCATTGCTCCACACGGCACCTGCCCAGGCCCCGCCGCTTGCGCAGCCCCAGGCCGATCTCGCCAGCCTGCAAGCCTCGCAGAGCGATGCCCAGTGCTTCCATCAGCCGGCTGTTTTGAGCTTCATCCCTGGTTCTGGGCAACAGCAGCTCCATGGACAGGGGAAACGTGCTGCCGGCCTCCAACAACGACACGTCGTATTTCTTGTCCTCCGCCGCCGTGCGCGTCCTGGCGTCAATGGCCACGCCGTCCCGCAACTCGATACCCGGCGTCTCGCCCAGCGCATCGTCCACCAGCAGCCAGCTCTGGTAACTTGTCTCCTTCTGCACCCGGCCGAACAGACTGTTGGCCAGGTCATTGGCGGAGCCAGGATGCCCGTAACCGTGTTCGAACTCGCGCAGGTAACTGCGCAGCGCTCCGGCGATGGATGTGCCCGTCAGCAACGGTCGCTCATTGCTCAGGGGATCGAGCAGCAGGGGAATGTCGGTCAGGCCCACGCTATCGCCACTGCCCAGGTTGGCCGGCGTCTCCAGGATCAGAGTGCCCTCGATGTGCAGGCGTGTCACCACGCCTCGCGCCGCTCGCCCGCTCATACGCCCTCCTTCCGCCGCTGGTTCTCCCCAACGGCCTTCTTCATCACACCGTCAATGAGGCGCGCCGTGTACTCTACCCGCATGGCCTCGGTAAGCTCAGCCGCCTGGCCAGCCACTTCCGGCAGCACGCCGCTCCCCAGCAGTTGCCTCTCCACGTCCAACTGCGTCGCCCGTTCTTCGATCCACGTCAGCAAGGACGTGCCCCCGTCTACTCGAGCCCGCTCGAATTGCTGTCGCGCCGCTTTGAGGCCGCTCATATGCTCTGTCAGCGGCTGCATAGTGCCGGTGTGCCGCGCCCGCTGGACGGCTACTCGCACGCGGGAGAGCTGGGTGTTCGGGGGAAGATGGCTCAGCCGTGTGTTGTTCACGACCTCCGCCAACTTCCGATCCAGCAGTCTCCGCAGCCGCCGCTCGGCCATCTGGCGGGCCATGGCTTTGCTGCTCTCTGAGAGGGCCGGAACGTCCGGTTCCTCTTTCTCAAACCTGCGACGTTGCAACTCCGGTTCTCTCTGCCAGTTCACTGCCAGGCGGCCAAAGCCCTCGGCCCGGCGCTCGCCGATGCCCTGCGCCACACCCTGTGCCAGGCCATCGGCATCGAATGCGCCGGCCGGGTAGACGAAGACGCTGCCGGCCTGGATGGCCCACTCCTGCACCAGTGGCAGGCTCCACTTACGGTTGAACCCGGCCACGGGCTGCAACCGCTGATAGGCTCTTTCCGGTTTCGGAGTGGCGCTCTGGCCCACCGCGTCCGCCAGGGCCGCGCTCAGGTCTCCCCCCACCTGCCCATTATCGCCCCGCACGATGACGTCGCTGAGCAGCGTCACCACCACCTCGCCGCTCTCCGGGCCATGGCCGGGCGCCACCTCTTGCCACTCCTCCTCCGTCGCCACACCCTCGAACCTGACCCGGCCGTAACCCACCAGATGGGCGCCGCCCAGAAAAACCTCGGCCGGTTCCAGGAGTTCCTCCACCTCGGACAGGTCCACGTCGTCCGCTGCCAGGATGGCGCCGGCCAGCACCTGGCCTGCCGCCAGCGCATCGTAGCGGTACACCTGGTTGCCCTCGCCGCGCCGGTTGGGATCCTCCAGGGTGATGTGCACGTTCACCTGTCGCTCCGGCTTGTGAACGGCCACGGCCGTGTCCTGAAGCAGGCAGAACTCTCCTGACGGCGGTTTGGCTTGTTCCAGATCCTGGTCAGGATCAACGGCCCAGTCATGGATCGTGGCATCCTCGCCGTCGGCCATGTCCTTCTCCGTGAACCAGGAGCTGGGCTTGGGCAACAACCGAGTGTCCTCGCGCCACAGGTAGGCGTTTAGGTAGCAGACCGTGCCACCCAGAAAGAAACGACGGAAGTCGGCATCCTTAGCCGCATCGGCCAGGGGGTGGGATTGCAGGTAGCGAGTCGCCAGGGCGCCGCGCAGGGCGCTGCCCGGCACAAAGGGCAGCCCGATGGCGCTGTTCTCCTCCCCGCTCTGGGCCTGAGAAACCAGCACCGGTTCCAACAGACGCAAACGAAATGTGATCGCCTTCATCCTGCCACCGCCTTTCTGAACGCCGCGAAGTGCGTCTCGGTCACCGCTTGGCCGGCCGCGTCAAGCAACTCGGCCTTCAGCCGTCCCCGGCCCCGGTTGCGCCCCGTACCAGCCCGGCGCAAGGCCTTGACGCAGGCCGCCCAAAAGGCCAGGTCGTCATCTGTGGGCTTTGTCAGGAAGGTCAACGGCGCTTCAAACACGGTGCCACGCAAAATGACCGGCGCCGTGCGCAGGGTGTTGCGCAGTGGCGCCCCGCCCCCGGGGTCCAGAGCGGTCTGCCGGCGCAGGGCAGCCGGCGTCTCCAGCACGTGGGATGGGGTAAACCGTCCAGGGTGAATGTCCTTGGCAGCGGCGGCTCGCAGGTCCGCGGGGAGACGGGGGGGGCAAATGCGCAAGATGGCCTGGCCGCTCAGGTTCCCGCCGCTGGCTCCGAAGAGACGCTCCTCCACCTGTTGCCACCGTCCAGCCCGGTCGGGGCCCCCTTCACTCAGAGCGAATTCGACGGCGGCGCCCGCGGCCCCCAGCAGCCCTTTCAGCGTGCGGCCGCCCAGATAGGGAAAGCCGTCAGGGTCGTGCTGCACCGCGACGTCCACCGCGCCGGCCACGCCATCACCGCGGCCGAAGGTGGCGTCGCTCAAAAGCGTGATCTGCAAACGATAA
>JACNHM010000048.1 GCA_014383605.1 Chloroflexota bacterium | reverse complement strand
CAGAAATCAGAAATCCAGAATTCAGAACGAGATGGGGGAAACCACCACCCGAAAACCGAAGTCGTAGCCCCGACTGCCGGGATGGAGCCCGCCCCGGTAGGCGCAGCGGGCGAAGTCACGAAGGTCGTGGAACGACCCGCCACGCAACACACGGAAAGTGCCCCGCCTGGGGCCGGAAGGATTGCGGGCCGGCGAGCGTCTATAGTAATCCTCATCATACCGGTCGTGACACCACTCCCAGACGTTGCCGGCCATGTCCAGCAGGCCATAGGGGCTGGCTCCGCTCGGGTAGATGCCTACCGGCGTCGTTTCTCCGACACCACTCTCCCCCGTATTGCACCGGTTGCTGTCCCAGTCGTCCCCCCAGGGATACTCACGTTGGTCTTGGTCGCCCCGTGCCGCCTTTTCCCACTCTGCCTCCGTGGGCAGCCGCACCATCTCCTGGCGGCTGATCTTGCCCTCCTCCTGCCAAAGGTCAGTCAACCATCGGCAGTAGGCCGCCGCGTCGTGCCAGGAGACCTTGACCACCGGGTAATTGGCCTCGCCCAGGGGGAAGCTCCCCTCTCGCCAACCATCTGGAGCACGGTGGCCAGCGCTCTCAACAAACGCCTGATAAGCCAGGTTGGTGAGGGGATACCTCGTGATGCGGAAAGCGTTCACCTGCACCCGGTGCTGTGGCACTTCGCGTCGGAATCCCTCCCAATCGAACTCCTTCACGAGTTCTTCTGCCCGTTCCGGCGCCGTTCCCCTCCAAAACTCCCCCGCCGGCACCTCCACCAATTGCTCGAAGAGCGGCTCTATCCGTGGATCGCCGATACGTCCCAGCGCCCTGCCGGCAGCCAACCGCACATCCAGCTCACGCTCCGTCTGGATGAGGTCCACCAGGGTCTGCCGTGCTTCCTGAATTCCTTCAGCCCTTTCGTCCAGTTCCCCCAGTGCGGCGGCCATGGCCACGCGCACGCTGGAAGACTTGCCTTGCAGCGCGTCGGTCAGTGTTGCGACCAACTCATCACTGCCCAAGGCGGCCACGACCAGGCTGGCCTCCGCCAGCACGTCCGCAGCGGTCGTACGGCCTATCAGTTCCTGCAGACGACGCTCAATCCGCTGTTGCTGGTCAAGCTCCAACTGGTGACGAGCGTCGGCCAGGCAGCGGCCGGCCAGCAGAACACCCTGCGGTTCCTGCACCGACAGCAGGTGACCAATCACGCCCGGTGTTTCCCCGATGGCGGCATAGAGCAGCAGCACTTCCCGCCAGATGGGATTGAAGGCGTTCCGCAGCAATTGCTCCAGCCTGGCCGGCCTGTCCACAATGGCGTAGGCCGCCAGGTACTCCTGGAAGGTCAGGTGCAGGAAGGCCACCAGCGGCTGGTATTCCTCATCCAACCCCATCTCGGTCAGGATGCCACTCTGTTGCTCGATGCGATCGAGCCAGTCACGCACCTGGTCGGCCAGTTTCCGCTGCTCTGTTTCGTCGTCAGGATCGAAGGTGATCCCCAGAAACGAGGGCAGTCGAGCGGCGATGATCTCCTCTACCCTGGTGCGCGGCAGCATGGTCGGCCGTTCCGCCTCCGCCCGCTCCAGTTGCATCTCCCAGGCGACGTCGGCCAGCAGCTTCAGCTTCTGGTCCAGATGCAGCAGATGCGACGCCTCCACGTCCAGCCCGGCCTGCTCAATGCGTACCGTCTGCCAGCGCTCGGCCAGGATCTCGACGCACTCCCTGTACAGGGCGCTGCGCCGTGCCGGCAAGGGATAGCCGGCGCTGCGCACCATGACGATCAGGGTCAGGAGCATGGGATTGTCCGCCAACCGGTACAGCCCGCGATTGCGCTTGAGATGCTCGATGAGCCGTTGCGCATCACGCTCGGCGTCCCTCTCCCGCTGTTCTCGTTCCTTGGGCGTGCTCTGCAACACGGCCGATTCGGTCATGGCCTGCGCCAGGTAGCGTTTGCGCACCAGGGCCTTGATCTCCCCTTCTCCCAGCTTCTGCACCACCCGCTCGGTGAAACCGTACGGCGTAAGTTGCCCGTCGTAGCCGACGATGCGGCTGGTGACCACGAAACGATTGTCCGGACAGTCGCGGAGCCGGTTGAGCAGGCTGTGGATGTGGCGGGCGATGGCGTTGCGGGCCGCTCGCGTGCCCAGTTCGTCGAAACCGTCCAGCAAGACGATGCAATGGCCGCGCTGCAGGCGGCGCTCGAAGAAGCCCTCTGCCTTGTCGTAGGCCTGGCGCAGCTCGGGATCGTCCATGCCTTCGATCAGTGCCTGGACGAACGTCTTGCCCTGCTCCTCCCACTTCTCCGCCTGACCGTAACGGCGCAGAGGAACCAGGATGGGGAAGGGGCGATCGCGCCAACCCAGTCGCTCACGCACCAAACGGCGGCTGTCGCCTTCTCGCCGCTCGTTGCGCAGGGCTCGGGCACAGGTGACCGCGATGTAGCGCAGCATGGTGGTCTTGCCAGCGCCGGGATCGCCCAGTACCAGCAGGCAGGGATGGGCGTCTACGGTGCTGCCCGCGTTGCCATGGCTGCTATCCCGCTCCACCATGCGGTGGCCCCGGCGCCACCTTTGCCACCATCTTTGCCTCTCGCCCCTGAACTCCTCCCCTTCGGTCTTGGTTCTGCCCGCGGGCGCCGACAAGCCACGGCCGGGCATCACCGTCAAATCAACGTAGACGTCTTCCAGCCGAGCCGCCTGCTGGCGCATCGTTGGGGACAGGGTAGCCACACGAGCTGGCAAAAGCCCCAGCGATTGGTGACGGCTGACAAGCCAGTCCAGGTACAGTTGCTCGAAGCGGGCATCAGGTCGCAACCCTCTCTGAGCTCGTTTGAGCAACCTCTTTCCCCCTTGCTCCAGCAGAGGACCGCAGACGCGCACGGCGATCCCTCCGGCGATGATGCCCAGCGCCACCCACCACCAGGGCACCTGCTCAGTCGTGCGCTCCATGAACGGCGGCAGTGTCGCCGTTGGAGTGGCCGTCGGTGCCTGCGCTGCGCTTCCTGCCTGCAAACTTGCACAACCGGCGAACAGGGAGCCGTACAGCAGAGGAACGGTAATCCATTTGCGCATAGTCCAACCTCCCAGTCAGTGGAGTTGGTCCGCCCCAGGGCCATCTCTCAGACCCAGGGGGCGGACCGCTTCTAT
>JACNHM010000050.1 GCA_014383605.1 Chloroflexota bacterium | reverse complement strand
GGATGAAGTAGGGGGCCCAGCCTCCCACCAGCACCAAAGCCTCCCGATACGCTCCCAGGATGGTCATCAGCTCCAGGTAGACCGACAGCGAGAGCCTGGCGATCGCCCCACCCTGGTCGAAATCTCCTACCACCATGCAACCTCCTTAAAAACCGATCTCCTTCTCCCGCAGGAACTCCGCCTGCTCCCGTCCCCGAGCCGGATACCTGTAGAGGTCCAGATACAACTGGATGTTCCCCACCACCGCCATCCCCTGGGGGGAGCGCAGGCGGTAGAACACCCCCTCATCGTAGGGTCGGAGCAGGTGGACATTCCCGCCGAACTCTACTGTGTGCAGGTCAAGCTCGTGGATCCAAGCCTCCGGGTCAGAGGCGACGTAGAAGTGGACGTCGTTGAAGCGCACGAAGGGAGCGATCAGGGAAGCCCCGGCATGGAGGGTAAAGGCATAGCTGGCCCTCAGCCTTTCAGCGGCCTGCTTCACCCTGGACATCAGCCGGGCAGGGTCTCGCTCCGACGAGTGGAAGCTGTGCACCTGGTTCACCACGGTGACGGCATATTCCTCCCGCCAGGCGTCCAGCAGCCCAGCGGGATCGGTCAGCGATACCCCCTCCCGGGCGCTCTTGCGGGCGAAGCCCTCGGCGGCTAGCTTCTCGGAGACGTTGTAGGTCTGGCCCAGGCTGGCGCCCGTGGCTTCGGTCAGCTCCGTCAGCTTCCACACCCGATGCGGCTCCTCCAGCATGGCCCGCACGATGCGCGAGGAGACAGGGGCGAAGAGGCTCTTGATCATTCGCCTGACCTGTTTGGGCTTTTCCTCCACGATGCGCTCGATGTAGACGCCGTCGAACTCCAGGTAACAGTTGCCGGCCAGGTCCACGCAGCCCACCTTGTGGTGCCGGCAGATCTCCATCCCCCTCGGGCTGAGATATGGGGCGGCAATGACAAAGGAGGCATTACCGTTCGTGATGCCGCTCTCCCTGAACCGAGCGATCACCTGGCGGAGAAAGCGGGGTTGTCCGGAGGATTTGACCTCGCCCAACAGGATCTTCCTCACCTGGCCGATCCTCACCTTGGCCACGAAGTCGAAGGTAGAGCCCTGGAAAAGACGATCCGCTTGCAGTTCCTCGATCTCCAACTGAGGCAGCAAGGTCCTCAAGCGACTGATGACCTGTGCCTTGACCTCTGCTTCTGAAGCCATGTGTTTCACTCCTTTTCGTACTTTCAACGTACGTTGAAAGTATAGCATAGAGTGAAACACCTGTCAAGTTGCCGCTACGACGACTGAATCTGTTTCGTAAGAAGAGCTGGGCGATGGCTGATGCCTCCAGACCCAAGACGTTTGGTGAAGAGCGAATGCTTCCTTGACTGGACGGCAAGAGTGTGATAGAATGACCATAGGACAACAAAAAACGATTGCCGAGACTCAGTTTGGCAATCGTTGCTACCGACTCCTACTGCCCAGGAGATGGCAAAGACATTGTACACCAACGCCGCTTCCTGGGCAAACCGGGGGCGGCGTATTGCATTTTCCGACCTGCGCGCCGGCCCTCGGCAACCTCTTGCGCTGTGGAAAATACTCACCAGGGGTTGTTTGCCACCTACCGCCGCTTTTCGGCGCTCAAGGATGAACTGCGCAAGGCGATGGAGGGACCAGAGCGTTCTGCCGATCTAAAAGGACAATCATTCCCGTGAAAGGAGACGACCAATGGATTGGACACAATGGACACCGCCGTATGACCCGCGCCAGGTGAATGGCGCAACGGTGACAGAAGACGAGCATCACCGCTTAATCGAGACTGCTGACTGCAGCATGCGCTGCCCTGGCTGTGGGATATGCTGCGCTGGCCACCGCGACGTGGTCACCGCCGACTACGCCGGCCAGGAGGAGTTTGAAGGCAACCTCAAGCTGGGACGCGGCGGCCTGGTGCGCCTGGAAGGCGGCCTGTGGTATCGCGCTTCGACCTGCGGTGAATCTTGCCCCGGTTACGGGCAGTGCTGCCCGCCCTTCGATTTGCGCCAGCGCCCGGAGACCGTCGCCGATGCCCGGCGTGTGTTGTTGGAAAGCGAGACCGCCTGGCGTTGGGAGATGCAGGAAGCCTTGTTGATCCTGGCTCACGAAGGGAGCGCCGAGGCGGTGGAGGTGCTGGAAGCCTACCAACCGCGTGCTCACGCCCGTCTGGAGGGGTTTGCCGGGTGCGCGCTGGACGAAGGTCGCTACTTCGCCTCCATCCCGCGCAACGCCGAGGAGGAGCGCATAATGCTCAAGTGTGAAGTGTCGCGAGCCTGGGAGGAACGCGCCATCGCAGCTCAGGCCAGGATTGACGAGGAGATCGGGCCCGCACTGGAACGGCATCAGTACGAGTTGGAGATTACCCGCCGGCTGCTGGCGAAGGCGCAGGACGAGGCGGCGCGGGAGACCTGGCAGATCCAGGTAGACGTGCTGGAGATGCTGGTCGGTATGGCGGAGGGCGATCTGGAGGAACAGCAGGAGGAACTGGCGATGTGCGAGGCGATGATCGCCGAAATCGAGGTCGATCTGACGGTCGGTCAGATCAAGCCGAACAATGGGAGTGGATGATGATAGAGCTTACGGGTGTGTGGGACGTGGTATCGAGTCCCGATTTTGACGACGATTACCTGCGTATGGAAGTGGACCCCTACGTCAAGCTCTACCGGGTGGGCAACCGTATCGAAGGCGAGTACCACCTGGGCTTGCAATCGGGAGATCTGGACGGCCTGCCGAAGGGCGATGACCACGCCGTGTTCCGCTTCGAGGGGATGGACGAGATGGACCCGGTGGACGGCACCGCGACGGCAACGTTGGAGGGTGACCGGCTCATTTTCGTGCTGAGCTATGGGCCGGGCGACGAGTATACGTTTGAGTGCGAGCGGCGGCGATGAAAGACCCACAGGGATTTTACACCGCGCTGGCGCAAGGGGAGACGGTGCCATGCGCTATGGCCCAGGGCCGCCGACGGCGTTCGCGTGTGGCTGGATGACTGGTTGGTCATTGACCTCTGGCGCGCCGGCCCCGTCTCTGGCAGTGGGGACTTCGCCAAGGTGGGCGCAGGCCCCCACACAGTGCGCGTGGAATACTACGAGCGCCGGCTCGACGCGGCGGTGACTGTGTGGTGGCAGCGGACGGATTTCTACGACCATTGGC
>JACNHM010000322.1:6079-16136 GCA_014383605.1 Chloroflexota bacterium | reverse complement strand
TCAGCAACGTCTCTTTGAACTGTGCGCCCTGCAGCCATTGCATGCCCGGCGAGGAGACCCTGGTGTCCAGCTCGTGGCGGCCATACACGGCCTCGGTGCTGAGTTGCAGGGTGCTCAGCAGCCAGGCGATCAGCCGGGCGGCGCTGTCCATCTGCGCCGCCGTGGGCACGGCTTCCATGAAGTTGCCGGCCAGGGCCACGGCCACGCCGTCGGCGTTGACCGCGCTGACCAGCGTCTGATCCACGGTGGCCTCCAGCGGCTGCGTCCAGGTGATGGCGCCGTCGCCGGTGACCAGGAAGTGGTATTTGATGCCCGGCTTGTCCTGGCCCACGTGCACTTCGGCGATGCGTTGCGGGGTGACGTCGTCGCGGGTCACCGTGTGGTGGACGACCACGCGGCGGATGGCGTCGGTGCTGCGTGTGGGCCAGCGTTGGCTGGCGTGCACCGGCAGGGTCGTGCGCACGTCGCGCAGCGGCGGCTGGGGCACCTCGCCTCCCGGCAGGGGGCCAGCCAGGGCCTCCAGACGCTCAACCTCCGCCAGCAGAGCGTTCACCTTGGGGTGTAAGGCTTGGGCCTCCTCAGCGCCTTTGACCAGTGAAGCCAGCGCACTGCGGGCCTGAGCCACCTGGGCGACCAGTTCAGCCGCTTGCTGCACGGCGGGTTGCAATGAGGCCAACTGCGCTTCCAGCTCGGCGATCCGCTTCCGCAGCGTGTCCAGATCGTCACGGCCATCGCTGGCCTCCAACTGGTCTACCTTGGCCTGTAACTGGCTGATCCGCGCTGGCAGATTGCGCACTTGCTGCTGCAAGCTGGCGGCTTGAGCCGCCTTTTCCGCCAGGTCATCCAGCGTTTGCTGGAGTTGGGCCGCCTGCGCCGGGAGTGCGGCGGTCTGCTGGACAGCAGGAGCCAACGTCGCTTTCAGCTTGGCGATGCTCTCTCGCAGCGCAGCCAGGTCAACCTCCGGCGGTGGTGGCGGTGGGGGGGGAGGTGGTGGCGGCAGACCCTCCCGCAGCTTTTCGATCCTGGAGATCAGCAGGATGGGCTGCCCTTGATTGTTCACCCCCAGATGGCGGAAGCTCTCCCAGCGGCCAGCGTGGCCCACCTCAAACAGGCAGCAGCCCAGCACGTAGTCGTCGCGGCACAACTCGTCGTTATACCATTTCAGAGATTCCCAGTACTGCTCTTCCGGGATCGTCTCTCCCCGATAGAGCCAGCCCACATCGCCGGCGGGGTCGTTGGGGTATTTGTACATGCGGGCCAGGCCGGCTTCGGTGATGATCACGCGGTGGCGGTTGCCGTAGCTTTGGCGGATACCCTCCAGGCAGCGGCGGTAGAACAGGGCGCTCGTGGCCGTGCCTTTGCTGGGATCTTCCATCAGCGTGGGCCAGCCATACTCGTGGGTGCCGAGGTAGATGTACGACTCCAGCGTGCGCGGGAACCAATCGAGATAGTGGGGGGCATAGGTGAAGTTGCCGGCGGCGAAGTTGAAGGCCACGGCTTCCAGGCCGCGGCTTCGCAGCCGTTCACGAAAGGCCACCTGGAAGCGATCGAGGGCTTCGGCGCGGCGGCGAAAGGTCGCGTCCACCTGGTAGTTGGGGAAAGAGGCCGGGCCGGGCAGCGTTTCGTTCAGGCTCATCCAGGCGTCAATCAGCAGCCGGTCGTTGGCGCCCTTTTCGGTGGCCAGCCCGAAGTCGAAATTGAGGATGGTGTCGGCGAACTCCCGGCCATGTCTTTCGGGATCGCTGCTATCCAGCCAGGCCATCTGTTGCTGCAGCTCGACGAAGATGCGGCCGATGATGAACGAGTCAGGCGAAAACTCGCGGCGGATGTCGCGCAGCAGACCCCGATCGCCGGCGTGGATCAGAATGGTCGGCGGTTTGGCCTGGCACAGGGCCTCGCGCAGGAATTGCACGGTGCTGTTCTCGATGTAGAACCCTAGCTTGTGCATGGTGGCTCCTGACTTCACTCCAATGGCGAGACTTTGACGCGCGGACGCGCAGATTCGGGCACGGCGGGCGACACTTCCACTTCCGACCATTCGTCGGGCACGCTCCACTCGTCCACCGCGGTCGCTGCTGTGACTTCTGCCGCCAGGTCTCTGACCACAGGCTCCGTGACCTTCCGTACGAGGGGCGGCGCGCCGGGCCAGGGCGTGTTCTTTTCCACCAGTTCGCCAAGCAAGGCCCTGGTCTCCGCCTCGTCGGCCCCGGCCAGGCGGTGCACGTCCACGCCGGCGGCGCGCAGCCGCGCCTCGTCTTCTCCGCTGACGCCGGCGTCGCCGCCCACGATGGTCACGTGCTGGGCCAGCAGGGCATCGTCGGTGGAAAAACCGCTGGTGGGGCGGAAGTGGGCGATGTAGGCCTGGGCGTTGCGCCAGTCGGTCTCGCCCCAATCGGCGCCGTGATCCCAGAAGAGCAGGCAGTGGTCTATCAGTTTCTCTCGCCCTTGCAGCACAGCGTTGATTTGCTGGTGCAGCAGGCTCTTCCAGTGGGCCCCTGCCGTCCATTGATCGCCGGGGCATACTGTGTGCCCCGGCCACACATCCCGATGCCCCATGACCTTCTCGATGGGAACGTCATGCTTCTGCATCAGCCAGGCGATCAGACGGCTGGCGCTGCGCATCTGCTGGGGGGTGGGCACCTGCTCTTCCGGGGTTCGCGGCGTGTCGTCGTAGTTGGCCCTCATGAAACGCCCGATGAAGCTGACGCCCAGGCTGTAGTTGTTGGGCTCGCCGCCCACGTGGTAGGAGCAGGTCTCCTCGCGCTGGCCCTGGTAAATCGTACCGTCGGGCGTGATCACGAAGTGGTAGCCGATGCCTGGCCACTCCTTCTTGATCCAGTTGCCTTGCGCATCTTTACGCGTGCCGAAGGCGTGGTAGTGCGCCAACTGCTCCACAGTGAAGGTGGGCGGCGTATCCGTGTGATGGGCCACGATCATGGAGATGGGGCGCGTCCGTTGCGCGTAGCGCAGGGTGGGGTGCTGGGGCAGTGAGTCGACCACGTCGAGCACGTCGGGTTGCCGCACGACCCCGCCGCCGCCACAGCCAGCGTCTATGATGTCCTGGAGGCGGGCGATCTCGGCCTTCTGCTGCTGCACGGTCGCTTGCAGACCTTGCACCTCCTGTTGCAGGGGCGACACCTGAGCGGCCAGCGCCTGCAACTCAGCGATCTGTGTTTGCAGATCCCGCACCTGCTGGCGCAGTTGGGCGATCACCTGGGCCGGGTCCTCGGCCTCATCCAGGATGCTGCGCACTTGCGCCAGCAGCGTGTCTTTGAACCTGGCGCCTTGCAGCCACTGCGCGCCCGGCGAAGAGATGCCCCGATCCAGTTCGTTGCGACCCCATACCGCCTCGCTGCTGAGCTGCAGGGTGCTCAGCAGCCAGACTATCAACCGGGCGGCGCTGTCCATCTGGGCCGCCGTGGGCACCGCTTCCGTGAAGTTGCCGGCCAGGGCCACGGCCACGCCGTCATCGTTCACCGCGCTGACCCGCGTTTGCTCCACGACGGCCTCCAGCGGCTGCGTCCAGTAGGTGGCGCCGTCGCCGGTGATCAGGAAGTGGTACTTGATGCCCGGCTTGTCCTGGCCCACGTGCGCCTCGGCGATGCGTTGCGGGGTGACGTCGTCTCGGGTGACGGTGTGGTGGACGACCACCCGCTGGATGGTGTCGGCGCTGCGCGAGGGCCAGCGTTGGCTGGCGTGCACCGGCAGGGTCGTGCGCACGTCTTGCAGCAGCGGCTGGGGCACCACGCCGCCGGGCGTGATCCCGACGTCGGCCTCCAACTGCTCGACTTTGGCCAACAGGTCGCCTACTGGCTGGCGCAGGGCTGCGGCTTGCTCAGCCTGTCCGGCCAGGCCTTCCATCATCTGCTGCAGCCGGGCCACCTCCGTCGCCAGTGCCGCAATCCGCCGCAGGGCCGGCTGTAGCTCGTTGACCTGGGCCGACAACTCGTCCACCTGCTTGCGCAACGCCTCCACGTCAATGACCGGTTCCACCCCCCACTGATGGCGCTCGTTCAGGGCCTGCGTGAAGTCCTCGATGACGCCGGCCTTGCCGTCAATGTACCATTTGTCGCTGCCCACCCTGGGCCAGCGGTAGAGGATCAGGGAGCGGATCTGTTGCTCGTGCTTCCTGTTCCATTCGGCGATCTCCTGGTAAGCCTGGCGCACCCAGCCGGCGTTCTCGTTGCGCCAAGGGTCGTCGCCCTGATCCGTCTCGGTGATGTAGACCGGCAGGTGGCGCATGTTGGTGGGGATGGCCTGCATGAAGTCCTGGTAGGCGCGGAAGTGCCAGTGGTACTGTTGGAAGCGTTGGTCGCGCACCTTCTCTGGGGACTGGATGAACTTGGGATCGGTGCCGTGGGTGTAGGCGTGCAAGGTGATGCCATCGCAGCTCTGCGGGCCGAGCCGTTCCAGAAGGTCCCGGAAGTACTGCACCCAGTCGCCGTGGGGGTTGCCATCGTACGTGGTCAGGTTGTTCCAGGGCGCTACGGCCCCGATGAGTACCTGGTCCTTCTCGTGGCCGCTGAGGGCGTGGATGGCCTCCCGGACTTGGCGGTAGCAGTTGGCGTAGCGGTCGGGCGTGATTTTCTCGCCTTCCCTGTCGGGGCTGCGGGGGCGGGGCGGGGCGGCATCCCAATCCCAGTCGGCCCCAGGCCACTCGATGGGATGATTGGTCTCGTTGCCCACGATCCAGATGTGGGCACCCTGCGAGTTGCGCACGAAGTTGGCGCAGCGGCGGGCAAAGTTGTCATAATCTCGCTGGCAAGGGAGGGTTCCTGCGCCGCCGTAGCCGTTGTTGAGCCGCACCATCACGCCCAGTCTCTTGTCGGAGAGCCGGCGGTAGTCGCTCCAGAAGCTGCGGTCATCGCCGGGGCTGTGGTCGTTGGGGTCGTGGCCCACCGCCACGGTGATGAGCACCCAGCCGGGGACATCCTGACCGAGCATGATGTGCTCGCCGCCGGGGTCGTGCAGCCCGTAGAGGTACTCGGAGTCGCGGAGCAAACGAGGCATAGCATTCCCTCACAACGGATGTTGCAGGCTGGGGGTTTGGAGTTCGGCGTTCGGGGTTCGGAGTTGGATGTCCAACGCCGAATGGTTGGGCTTTCCCCCGGTGAATTCGCCTGCCAGAATCTTGGAATAATTTACCACAAAAACCCCCACTTGTCAAAATCGCTGGCAAGGGCCGGTCACGCTTCGCAGTGCTGACTGGCGGGCGGGCGCATGAGGCGAATGAGCAGCAGGGTGGAGAGCAGACGGCCCACTCCGGAGAGCACGAACACGGGACGGAAGCCAATCGCTTCCACCAGGAACCCGCCCAGCAGTGGGCTGACGAAACCGGCCGTGAAGATCAGCGTTTGGTAAAAGGCCACAAAGCGCGGCCGGTGGGCCTCGGGGGTCAGCGAAAGCAGCGTGTTGAAGGAGCCGATCTCGTAGCCGGCCCAGATCGCTCCGCCGAAGGCGTAGAGAGGCACGATGACCCAGGGAGAGCGGGCGATGGCCCACACGCAGGGGAAGAGCGGGATGAGCAAGCCGGCCAGCCGCATGGCCCACAGCGAACCCTGCCGGTCGCTCAGCCGGCCGAAAAGCCGTTGGCCCACCATGCTCGACAGGCTGAAGAGCGCCAGCAGCCAGCCCACGGTGGCCGTCGTCCCGCCCAGCTCGCTCACCAGGTAGACGTTGAAAAACGGCCCGGCCAGTTGTATCGAAAGATGCCAGGCCAGAGCCGCCAGGCAGAAGGAGGTGAACATGGGCTGGGCGCGCAAGGCGGGCAGCAAGGCCCAACGCTCGCCAGAGGCCCGTTGCTCGTCCGCCGTCAGCGGCGGCTCGGGGATGCGCCCGAAGAAGACGGCCGTCGAGAACAAGCCAATGCTGCCCGCCAACCCCAGGCTGAGCTGGTATCCCTGCGGCGCGCCGGCCCAGCCGATGAGCAGCCCGGCCAGCGGATAGCCGAAGAAGGTGGCCAGCCGCATGCCGAAGTTCCGCGAGCCGAAGTAGCGTCCCCGCGTCGCCTCGGGCACCAGATTTGCCGAGAGAGCCGTCCAGGCCGGCAGGCCGAAGTTGTTGAAGAAGACCCGCAGCGCGGCACAGGCAATGATGATCCAGACGATGTGCGGGGCGTGGAAGAGGAAGGGAAGCAGCGCCAGCAGCAGCAGCGTGAGGCGCGCCGCATTGCTGGAAAGCATCACCAACGGTTTGCGGCGCGGCCAGCGCTCGGCCAGGCGGCTGCCAGGCCACAGTCCGGCCACGGCCAGCAGGTTGCCGGCCGAGCTCAGGAAGCCGATCTGGCGGTTGGTTGCCCCGTAGCTCAGGGCGAAGAGGGGCAGGTAGGAGAGGGCGAAGGCCTCGCTGAGGTTGTCCAGCAGGCCGTTCCACCAGAACAGGCGCAGCGCGTGGCCGACTGCGGGCCCACTGGCCGTATCGGGCCAGGTGATGCGCTGCGCCTGTTGCTGGAGCCAATTCGACTGTTTCACCGCTTCCAGTTTCTGAGCTTCTACGCCCTGTGTTCTATTTGGCCAACTGCCTCTTGATCGCCCGCCCCAGCCGGGCGATACCCTCGCGAATCTTGTCCGGCTGGGCGTTGGAGAAGTTGAGGCGCATGGTGTTGCGGCCGTCACCATCGGGGTAGAAGGCGTAGCCAGGCACGAAGGCCACCTTCTCCTCCTGCACAGCGATCTTGAGGAGATCGTCGCAGTCCAAGCCTTCGGGCAGCCGTGGCCACAGGAAGAGGCCTCCCTGGGGCCGCGTCCAGCTCGTCCCTTCGGGGAAGTGCTCTTCCAGGGCCGCGAGCATCACGTCTCGCCGCTCACGGTACACCTCGCGCAGCTTGCGGACGTGGGGTCTCAGGAGGCCGCGCTGGCAGATGTCGTTGACGATCATCTGCACGTAGGTGCTGGTGTGCAAATCGGCGCCTTGCTTGGCCTGCACCAGCTTGGCGGTGACCTGCTCGGGCGCCACGATCCAGCCCAGCCGCACGCCCGGCGCCAGCGTCTTGGAGAAGGTGCTCAGGTAGATGGTGTTCTCCTTGTGCAGCACGACGATAGGGGTGATGTCCTCACCTTCAAACCGCAGCTCGCCGTAGGGATCGTCTTCGACGATGAAGACGCCGTACTCGGCCGCCAGTTCCGCCAGCTTGATCCGCCGCTGCAGCGGCAGCGTGGTGCCGGCCGGGTTGTGGAAATTGGGCAGGACGTAGATGAAGCGCACCGGCTCCCGCTTGAGGACCTCCTCCAGCAGATCCACCTGCATGCCGTCGTCGTCCAGCGGCACGGTCACGAAGCGGGCCTCGTAACTGTTCCAGGCCTGAATGGCGCCCAGGTAGGTGGGACGGCCAGTGAGCACCACCGTGCCGGGGTCAACGAACACCTTGCCGATGAGGTCTAGCGCCTGCTGCGAGCCGTTGGTTAACAGGATGTTGGAGGGTTCGGCCGGGACGCCGTACTTCTGCATCTTGTCCGCCAGGAACTCTTTCAGCGGGGGATATCCCTCCGTGGGGCCGTACTGCAGGGCCTTCTCGCCCTCGTATTTCAGGACGTAGTTGCAGGCTTCCCTGAACTCGCGTATGGGGAAAAGCTCCGGTGCTGGCAGCCCGCCAGCGAATGAGATCACGTCCGGCTGGAGCGTGACTTTGAGCAGCTCGCGGATGACGGAACTCTTCATCCGCTCGGCTCGTTGGGCCAGCATCTGGTCCCAGTCGCAGGTGTACTGGCCGTCGTATCTGCATGTGTTTACCATGGTGTTCAATCTCCTTCGATTGATTTGCTAAGTCGACCCTGACTTGCTTACACTGACACTTCGGATTGTGGAATGCGGATTTCCCATTCTGCAATCCGCACTCCGCAATCTGCAATCCGCAATCGTGATCAGACCATCTCCACACTCAGGGCCACCGCTTCGCCGCCGCCCAGACACAGCGTCGCCAGGCCGGTCTTTTGGCCGCGATCCTGCAAGGCGTGGAGCAGGGTGACCAGCACGCGGGTGCCGGAGCAGCCGATGGGATGGCCCAGGGCGATGGCGCCGCCGTGCACGTTGACCCGCTCCCAGTCCCAGCCCAGCGCCCGGCCGTCGGCCAGCACCTGGGCGGCAAAGGCCTCGTTGACCTCGATGAGGTCGTAGTCGTCAATGGTCGTGCCCGCTTTTGCCATCAGCTTGCGCACGGCGAAGATGGGCGCGGTGAAGACCTTCAGCGGCTCCACGCCGGCCTGGGCGTAACCGGTGATGCGGGCCAGCGGCTGGATGCCCAGCTCTGCGGCCCTGGCCCGGCTCATGATGACCACGGCCGCCGCGCCGTCGGTGATGCCGGGGGCGTTGCCCGCCGTGACCAGGCCGTCTTTCTGGAAGGCCGGACGCAACCGGGCGAGCGCTTCCAGGCTGGTGTCCCGCCGCGGGTTCTCGTCGGTGTCGAAGATGAGGGGCGGCTCCTTGCGCTGCGGTACTTCCACGGGCACGATCTCCGCCTTGAATTTGCCCGCCTCCACGGCGGCGACGGCCTTGCGATGGCTGTCCAGGGCGAACTCGTCCAGTTCCTGGCGGGTCAGCCCGTACTCACGGGCGATCCACTCGGCGCTGTTGCCCATGTGCTGGTTCTCGAAGCTGCACCACAGGCCGTCGTGAACGCAAGCGTCGAGCAACTGGCCGTGGCCCAGGCGGTAGCCCGTGCGCGCCTGCGTCAGCAGGTAGGGGCACAGGTTCATGTTCTCCATGCCGCCGGCGACGATGATCTGCGCGTCGCCGGCAGCGATCATGGCCGCGCCCAGCATGACCGTTTTCAGGCCGGAGCCGCAGATCTTGTTGACCGTCGTGGCCGGGATGTGGTCGGCGGGTAAGCCGGCTTTGATGGCCGCCTGGCGGGCGGGGGCCTGTCCCAGCGCGGCGGAGACGACGTTGCCCATGAGCACTTCGTCAATGGCGTACGGGTCTACCCCGGCGCGGCGCACCGCCTCGCCGATGACCACCGCGCCCAGATCTGTCGCGGGAATGTTGGAAAGCGTGCCGCCGAAGCGGCCGATGGCCGTGCGGCAGGCGCTGACGATGACGACGTCGCGGTCGGTTAGCATGCTCTGTGTCTCCTACAGCCGGAACTCGCCGTCCACCATGATCGCTTGGCCATCCACCTCGATCGTGCAATTGGTGGGGATGACGTCCACGTGCACGCTGGAGGTCCAGTCGGCGCCGGTCTCGTGGGGATAGGGATTGCCGAAGGCGACGTGCACGCCGGGGAGTTTCTCGTCCTGCAGCAGGTTGCCTGTCAGCTCGGTGACGGCGGTGTTGGTGCCGATGGCGAACTCGCCGGCGCGGCGACCGTTTTCGTCGCTGTTGAGGTAATCCCAGACTTCGGTCTCGATGGCTTTGCCGGCGCATTGCACTCGCTCGACCCAGCCCTGCACGACGTGAAAGGTCACGGGGTGCTCCAGCATGCCGTACTTGGGGCTGAAATAGTCGCCCAGCACGTCGGCGACGATGATGCCCTCCGCCGTCGCCGGGCTGGTGAAGACCTCCCCTTCTGGCAGGTTGCCCCATTGCCCTTGCTCGTGGTACAGGCCGTGGCTCGCTATCCACTTCAGGTCGGGGCTGAAGCGGGCGGTCAGGTCGGTGCCCTTGGGCGAGGTGACGCGGATGGCTTTGGCCTCCCGCACCCGCTCGTACACCTGCATGGTCAGGGCGTGCACCTGGTGGTAGTCGGCGCGCATGCCTTCGCGCATCAGGCGAGGCTCGATCGTAGGCATGTGGCCGTGGCGCACCTTGAGCACGCCGCGCAGGTGTAGGCCCAACTGCATGCGGAAGGCTACTTCTCCGGGTTGGGACCCGGCGGCGAAGAAGGTGACTGTGGGGGCGAAGGCTTCGATGTCCGGAACCAGCCCTTGAGGCGCGGTGGTGATGGGGCGGGGGGCGTACTCTTCCAGGCGGCGCAGGGCGACGGCCGCGCCGGTGGCGGCGGCTTCGTCGGCCAGTGCCTGGCCGATGCCCAACGTCTCATCGTCGGTGAGCACAAACACGCGGTCCTGAGCCTGCACGTTCATGCAAACCCGCACGGCGTTGCGTGCGCCGGCGCGCACTTCGT
>JACNHM010000322.1:0-5189 GCA_014383605.1 Chloroflexota bacterium | reverse complement strand
GCCAGGTGGTACAGCGCGTCCGGTTTGACATTCGTCAGCGGCTGCCGGTGGCCGAAGCAGAGGGTCTGCGGTTCCAGCAGGGCCAGCTTGTGCAGCGAGGCGGCGGCTTGCTTCATGTCCACGGCATAGGCGGGGACGGGACCGATGAGTCGCCCGCTCCGCTGGCTGAGGATGTCGCCGCTGATCAGGGCCTGCTTCTCTGGATGATGCAGCGCGATGTGGCCAGGCGTGTGCCCTGG
The DNA here is from genome assembly GCA_014383605.1 of Chloroflexota bacterium. The sequence goes on along the minus strand of JACNHM010000322.1, from coordinate 4,950 downwards.
TGTGTGCACCACCTGCCAGCCGCCGTCCAACGTGTCGCCATCCATTAAGGCTCTGCCCACACGCACCGGCTCGATGCGGAACAGTCCCGTGCTCGCCAACAGCCTGTCGCCCCGGGCCAACAGCCAACCAGCTACGGTTCGTCCCCATGGCCGTGGGCGCTTTCCCTCGATGAAGTCCACTTCCTGACTGTGGGCCAGCACTTCTGCGCCGGTCGCTGCCTGCAGCGCGGCCAGGCCGCCCACGTGGTCAAGATCACCGTGGGTGATGACGATGCGCCGCACGTCCTGCGGCGCGTAGCCGGCCTCGGAAAGCACATACAGGATGTGTTGACCGCTGCCGGCGTAGCCGCAATCCACCAGCGTCAGCCCGTCGGCTCCTGGCCAGGCGTAAACGTTCACACTGCCGCTGGCCAGGGGAATGCGCCACAGCCCCGAGATGATCTCTTCCATCCTTGCCCTTTTGCGTTCTTTCGTGTTGCCAGTTCGTGATTAGAGTCCCGGCAGGCCGAAGCGCTCTTCGTACAGGGCAATGGACTTCTCGATCTCCGCCTTGGCCGCCTCCGCCCCTTCCCATGATCCCGGATTGGTCCGTGCTCCTTCCAGATCCTTGTACACCTCGAAGAAGTGGGCCACTTCGCTCAGGAAGTGTTGGGGGATGTCGGCAATGTCGTGGTAGCCGTTGAATATGGGGTCGGTGGCGGGCACGGCCAGGATCTTGTGATCGGCTTCGCCGCGATCGAGCATGCGAAAGACGCCGATGGGCCGCGCTTCGATGATGCAGATGGGGAAGGTCGGCTCGTTGATCATCACCAGGATGTCCAGCGGGTCGCCATCGCTGCAGAAGGTGCGCGGGATAAGCCCGTAGTCGCCGGGGTAGTGCAGAGAAGAGTACAGCACCCGGTCCAGTTTGATGAGCCCATCCTGCTTGTTGTATTCGTACTTGTTGCGAGAGCCCTTGGGGATCTCCACGATGGCGTAGACCACATCGGGGATCTGGGGGCCGGGGCGCAACTCTCGCCATAGGTTTTGGATCATAGGCTGACCTCACTTCGTTACATTGCAGACGAACGGGAAGTTGATCTCACGTCTGGCGTGACCTGAACAAGAGCACGCCGGCGACGACGGCCACCGCCAGCAGACTCGTGCTGCAGCAGCACACCATCAGTCCGACGGCCAGCAGCGCCTGGCGCGGCGCGGGAACGGCGTCTACGACGTCCAGCGGGCCCGCTTCGGCTGCGGCAGCCAAGGTGGCGGCTTTCCATTGCTCGTAGAATTCTGCTTGCGACACGCCCCAAGCAGTGGGCATGGCCTCGCCGGTCGGTTGGCCTTCCCGATAGGCGGCCATCAGCGCGGCCATCCCGTCGGGGCCGAAGCGCTGCAGCGCATACTCCACCATGCTCAGGCTCTGGGCGTAGGCCAGGCTGACCTGCTCGGCGTCGGGACCGAAGCTGCCGGTCACGTAGAGCAGGGGCAGCAGATCGTCGCGGCGCGCCGCGTCCCGCACCATGTTTTCGTCCTGCGCGTGCGATACGAGTTCGCTGTGCTGCGCCAGTCCCTCGCTGAGCCAGGCCGGTGGATCGGAAAGCGGATGGTATGTGGCCTGGTAGAACAGCAGGCGGGCGATCTCGCGGGGGATCACCCGCCGCGGCCAATAGCGGCCGGCATCAGGGGAGATGATCTGCACTGTGAGCCCCATGTCGGAGAAGGCGCGGCCCCCGACCCAATCGCGCATGCGCGGGAAGGCGGAGAAGAACTCTTCCTGGGTGGGATAGATGACGATGCGCACCTGGAAGGCAAGCTGGGCACCGATCTCCGCCGACAGCCGCTCGATGGCCTCGTTGGCCAGGTCGAAAAGCTCCTGGCCGAAGGCCTCGTCGCCTTCGTACCAGAACAGCGCCACCTGCTCGTTCTCCAACTGCTGCCAGGAGAAGCGGACGTCGTCGTAGTGGACAACTTGCTCCTCGGTGATTAACTCGTTGCCCGCGGCGTCGCGGATGACCCAGTGGAAGAGGATGGGTGCTCCTGGCGGCACCTGGCGGTACTTCGTGTACCAGCGATGCTGCGCTGCGACCTCCCTGGCCGGCTCGAATGGCAGGGGAGCGGAGGTGGGCGAGCCATCCCCGCGCGTGCCGAAAACCAGCTTGATGAGGGTGATCTCGCCGGCGGTGCTGCGGGCCGTGATGTGCCACAGCAGTTCGTCGGGGAAGTGGTTTTCCGTGCTCTGCTCGACGACGCTGATGGAGCCGTCCGCCGCGGCAGGCAGGACGGCTATGCTCCAGCAGAGCACAGCCACCACAACAAGAAGAATCCGCAGCGCCCCAGAGCGCTCACAGCACTTCATCCGATGCACTCCCCTCGATTCGGCCTTGTTCCTGTGCATCTGACAGGGACTAAGCGACCAAGGACTATCCGACCAAGGACTAAAAATGCCTCAACCGGCTGCGGGGATGGCGCATGGCCTCCTCGAGGTCGCAGCGGGCGACACCCAGGGCCTCGGCCAGGGTGCTGACGGTGGCCCAGGCGCCGGGCTCCATCTGGTTGAGCATCTGGCGTTCCTCGCGCGACAGCCCCTGCTGCATCAGGACGCCATCAGGATCGGCCTGCAGCTTGCTGCGGCAGGTGGAGCATTGCCAGGCGTGGCCGGTAACGATGAGCACGCGTTCGTTGACGTAGGTCATGGGTAGGTGGCTCCTGCTTCCTGGAGGATTTTGATCCCCGCGCTGGCTCCTAGCCGTGTGGCGCCGGCGGCGATCATCGCCCAGGCCGTCTCGGCTGAGCGGATGCCGCCGGCGGCTTTGACGCCCATCTCCGGCCCCACGACGCGGCGCATTAGCTCCACGTCGGCCAGGGTGGCGCCGCCCGGCCCGAAGCCCGTGGACGTTTTGACGTAATCCGCCCCGGCGGCTTGGGCCAGCTCACAGGCCTTCACTTTCTCCTCGTCGGTCAGCAGCGCGGTCTCGAGGATGACCTTGACGGTGACCTTGTGGGCGTGGGCGACCTGCACGACGCCGGCGATGTCCTGTTGCACCAGGTCGTAGTCCTGCGACTTCAGTGCGCCGACGTTGATGACCATGTCCACTTCCTGGGCGCCGTTGGCGATGGCCTGCGCCGCCTCGTAGGCCTTGACCTCGGGCGTGGTGGCGCCCAGCGGGAAGCCAATCGCCGGGTCAACCTTGACGGGTGTGCCGCGCAGTTCTTCAGCGCACAGACGCACCCAGGTGGGGTTCACAGAGACAGTTGCGAAACCATACTGCCGCGCTTCGGCGCAGAGTGTGCGTACCTGTTCCTCCGTAGCGTCCGCTTCGATCAAGGTGTGATCAATCATGCGGGCTAGCTCCGCGCCGGAGATGGTTGCTGTTGGGGGCTTGGTAGCTTTCAAAGACTGATGTCGTGAGCACATATGCTTTTTTCGTGTTCGGGGTTCATTCGCTGCTATCGGGGAAGGTATAGTGAGATACAATGGCCCAATGCTGCGGTGGCCAATAGGAGAGCACCGCCTTGCCCACAACTTCGTCCATAGAGAGAGAGCCCCAGGCGCGGGAATCGTTGGAATTGGGCCGGTTGTCGCCCATCACGTAGATCTCGTCTGGTCCCAAGGTCAGGGCGGGAGCATTGCGGGTGTTGCGACGCGTCTCGTAAGGCTCTTCCAAGGGCTGGCCAGTGATCAACACCTGACCTTGTTGCATCTCGATCGTTTCCCCGGGCAGCCCGATGACCCGCTTGATGTAGTCTTTGGGCTGATCCGGGGCATGGAACACGATGACGTCACCTCGCTGGGGTTCCCAGATGCACCACATCTTCTGCCAATGGATGTCCAGAAAACCGATGTCCAGATGGAAGCCGGGGCAGTAGGCGAAGCGGTTGACGATCAGGAACTGTCTGTCGTGCAGGTTAGGCTCCATGCTGCTCCCTTCCACGCGGAAGTTCTGGACGACGTTGCGGATCAACAGGAAAATGACCAGGGTCAAGATGATCGTTTCCACCAGTTCGCGCAGCACCTGAGCCCAGGTAGTGTCTTGTGATGGCATTGGGGCAGGTGCTGTCTCCGGGGAAGGCTGATCGGCGTTGGCGAAGGACGGCGTTCCCGGCGGCTGGCGGCGCTCTGCCGTAGTCTCTTCGATTTCCGGCATGAATTGTTTCCTCTCAGAGCGGTAAGGATGAGTTCATTATAGCACCCGTTACCAGGGAAGGCAAGAATGAGACCGCAGATAGGTGTGCAGAAAGGCCTTGAGGGTTGGCGGTGCTCTTCCGGCTTGAGAGACTCTTGACAGGATGAACAAGCCTGAGGTATAATGGCAACAGAGGTGACGACATGCGAACTCCCATCATTGCTGGCAACTGGAAGATGAACCTGGGCCGCGTGGACGACGCGTTGGCCTTCGTGCGCCGTATCCGATACCCTTTGAACGAGATCCAGGGCGTGGAACGGGTCTTGTGCCCACCCTTTACCGTGCTGGCAGCCGTGGCCGATGTGTTGCGCCCCACGCGCATTGGTCTGGGTGCGCAGACGATGCACTGGGATGATCGCGGCGCCTATACCGGCGAGGTCTCCCCGGCCATGCTGGCGGGGCTGTGTCAGTACGTCATCCTGGGCCACTCCGAGCGGCGCAGCGGACGTGTGGCTTTCCCCGATCAGGCCGCAGGGGCCAGCGTTGAGCCCGATAGCGCCGTCCACCGCAAGGTGCACGCTGCCCTGGCGCACGATCTCAGCCCCATCATCTGCGTGGGGGAGAACCTGGAGCAGAATGAGGCCGGCCAGACCCACGAGTTCGTCGGTGGACAGGTGCGGGCGGCACTCGATGGTCTACAGGCGGAACAGGTCGAGAGGTGCGTGATCGCCTACGAGCCGATCTGGGCCATCGGCACAGGGAAAGCAGCGACCCCGGCGGATGCGAACCGCGTCATCGGGCTCACCATCCGCGGGGCCGTCGCCGAGATGTTTGGGGAAGC
>JACNHM010000087.1 GCA_014383605.1 Chloroflexota bacterium | reverse complement strand
TACTGAGGATAGGGTGGGTCAACCGGTTCTTCACTCATGCGACGCTCACCCACTATTATCGTCGCTACCGCGAACCTGAGACCACGCTCAAGCACCTGGAGTGATTACAGGGTTGCCCTCCAGAGCGGCGCGGCTTCGACGGCGTTGGGAGGTTCGGTGAGTGGACGACTGCGATAGGCGATGAGGAGAATACATCTTGCAAAAAGGGATGATCGTTGCGCTTGTTGTGGCGGCGGGGAGTGGGATAGCCATTGGGCTACAGAGTACCCTGAACAATTGGGCTGGGAGACTGGTGGGCCCTACAGGCACTGGTCTGCTGGTTAACTTTGCTGGCGGTGTGGTAGCTGGCGTTCTGCTTCTCCTGGCGTCTGGACAGGGCGTGGTGCAGCGGGGGGCTTTGCAGGGGGCAACGCCATTGATCATATTGGCTTCTGGCGTGCTCGGCATTGCCATCATCACGGGGCTGGCGTATTCCTTGCCCCGAATAGGAATCGCGGCCGGCCTGTCGGCGATCATTCTGGGGCAGATGGTGGTTGCCGTTGCGGTAGATAGCCTGGGTTGGGGAGGCGCCGAGCCAATCCCGCTGGGTACGGCTCGGATCGCTGGTCTGGCGCTCCTGCTCCTCGGAACCTGGTTCTTGTTGCCGCGTAAATGATAGATAAGATGCTTGGATTGCAACGGATAGCCTTGAAGGTGCGATGATGGTGCTCATTGTCTACTTGACCTCAGTTTTCCTGTTGCTTATTGGGGGTCTTTGGGAGTTGGCATGGGTAGCGAGCCGGAGTCCCCAACTTGTTGGGGGTTGCCACGCCACACCCCCAACAAGTTGGGGACTCCAACACCGTGACCCTGCGAAATCCCAAAGAGCCGAGATTGGAGATTGGAGATTGGAGATTGGATGGATATGAAGACCAAAGACAGAAGTTCCCCACCTTCTGACTCGATTTCCGTCGGTATCGCCAGCGTCGGCATGTACCTCCCCGAGCCGGTTCTGACGGCGACTGACATTGCCGAACAAAGCGGCCTGCCCGAATGGGTGGTTCGTGACAAATTGGGCATCCACCAGAAGCATATAGCCGGTCCCGACGACCATCCCAACGAGATGGCCATCAAGGCGGCCCAGGACTGCCTGTCCAAGACCGACATCCCGCCCGAGGAAATTGACGTGGTGCTGTGCACCACCGAGGAGTGGCGGGAGTACCTGCTGTGGACGTCGGGTATTCACCTGGCCTACGAGATCGGCGCTACGCGGGCGTGGGGGATAGACATCCATACGCGCTGCTGCACCACGGTTGCGGCCCTCAAGATGGCCAAGGACATGATGATCGCCGATCCCGACATCAACACCGTGCTCATCGGCGGCGGCTACCGCATCGGCGATTTCATCAACTTCAAGAACCTTCGTACCACCTTCCTCTTCAACATCGGCGTCGGCGCTGGCGCCCTGCTGTTGCGCAAGAACTGGCCGCGCAACCGCGTGCTGGGGGCGCATATTATCACCGACGGCTCCATGAGCAAGCACGTCGTCGTGCCTGCCAGCGGCACCGTCCAGTTCCCCACCGACGAGGCCGTGGCCCAGGGCCTGTTCTATTTTGACCTGGTCGAGCCAGAGGCTATGAAAGCCCGTCTCGAAGAGGTCACGATGAACAACTGGATGCGCTGCGTTGACGAGGCGCTGCGCAAGAGCGGCGAAGAGGTGCAGGGCCGGCCCTATACGCGGGCCGATCTGGATTTCCTCAACATGGTGCTCATCAAACCCTCCGCCTATCGGGACATGCTCCATCGCCTGGGTCTCACCGAAGAGCAAGGCGTCTACAATGCCGACATCGGCCACATTGGCGAGCAGGACAGCATCATCAACATCATCGAGGGGCACAGACAGGGGCGCCTCAAAGACGGCGATCTGATGGCCATCGTGGGGGCGGGCATTGGGTACGTGTGGGGGGCGGCGTGTGTGAGGTGGGGGGAGGCCGTACTCGCCGTATGGCAAGGTGATGAAGGCGGAGTTGAAGAAGCAGTTTGTGGGCTAGTGGAGGGAAGCTGATGGCACGATATGCTACCATCATCGGCACGGGGCGGTATCTCCCCGAAATCGAGGTTCCGAACGAAGAACTCAAGGAACGAGTCGGGAAAGTGAACCCTGACCTGGCCAAAGTGGTTGATGATTTACAGGAGAGCACGGGCATCCGTCGCCGCTGGTACGCGCCGAGGGATTGGGCCACATCGGACATAGCCGTGCGAGCGGCACAAGAGGCCCTCAAAGCGGCCGGGATCAAGCCTGAGCAAGTGGACATGATCCTGCTGGGCACCGACACCCCTGATTACATCACGCCCGCCACTTCGACCGTGGTGCAGTACAAGCTGGGAGCGGTGAACGCCGGCAGCTATGACATCGGCTGCGCCTGCGCCTCGTTCCCCACCGGCGTTGCCGCTGCCGCCGGGCTGCTGAGCACCAATCCCTGGATGAACTACGTCCTGGTCATCGGCGTGTACATGATGAGCAAGCTGGCCGATCCCAACGACGTGGTCTCTTTCTTCTACGGCGACGGGGCCGGGGCCGCCGTCCTCACTGCCGACTCCAAGCCGGGCTTCATCACCTCCGCCTACCTGGCCGACGGCTCCTACCACGAGTACTGGGGCATCTACTCCGGCGGCGTCTACGAACCGGCCAGCGTCGAATCGGTCGAGGCCGGGCGGACCAAGGTGCGGTTGGTTCAGCGCTATCCGCCCGATGTGAACCACGAGAACTGGCCCAGGATCGTGCATAAGTTGGCCGAACGGGGCGGGTTCGCGATCCAGGACATTGATCTGGCGATTTTCACCCAGGTGCGACTGCCCTCCATCAAGCTGGTGATGGAGCTCCTGGGCCTGCCGCTGAGCAAAACCCACTGGATCATGGAAGACTGGGGCTACATGGGTTCGGCCTGCATCCCCATGTGCCTGGATGACGCCATCGAGAAGGGCAAGGTCAAGTCCGGCGACCTGCTGGTGCTGGTGGGCTCCGGCGTAGGCTACAACTACGCTGGGGTGGCTATGCGGATGCCTTGAGGGCAAGTTCTGTACACTAACCTGTCACTGCGAGGAGCGCTAGCGACGCCTGTCCTGAGCTTGTCGAAGGGAAGCAGTCTCCACTGGCGCTGGTGGGGATTGCTTCGGCCCTGCGGGCCT
>JACNHM010000179.1 GCA_014383605.1 Chloroflexota bacterium | reverse complement strand
AGGCCCTGGCGCGGCTCAAGATGCCTCTGGTGCAGGTGCGGGGTCAGTGGGTGGCCCTTAACCCTGAGGAGATAGAGGCCGCCATCCGCTTCTGGAAAAAGCGCCAGGCGGAAACTCAGATGAGCGTGCTGGACGCGCTGCAGTGGGAGCTGAGCGGCGAGGGCGAGGCGGAGGGCCTGCCGGTGGAGGAGGTAGAGGTCACTGGCTGGATGAGCGACCTGCTGGAGCAGTTGAAGGAGGGCGAACGGCTCGAGGAGCTGCCTCAGCCGGCCAGCCTGGCCGGGGAACTGCGCCCCTACCAGCGGCGGGGGTTCTCCTGGCTGACCTTCATGCGCCGCTGGGGGCTGGGCGCGTGCCTGGCCGACGACATGGGCCTGGGCAAAACGATCCAGGCCATTGCCCTCTTTTTGCACGACCGCAAGAACAACGAGCAGTCGCCGCCGGCGCTAGTCGTTTGTCCCACTTCGGTGGCCGGCAACTGGCAGCGGGAGATCGAGCGCTTCGCCCCCGACCTGCGTCCCCTGCTTCATCACGGGGCCAACCGGGCAAGCGGGCAGGATTTCCTGGCCCAGGCTCAAGAGCACGACGTGATCATCACCAGCTACGGCCTGGTGCGCCGCGACGCGGACCTGCTGTCTCAGATGCGCTGGAGCGAGGTCATCCTGGACGAGGCGCAGAACATCAAGAACCCGGCGGCCAAGCAGACCCAGGCCGTGCGCCGACTCCCGGCCGACTTCCGCCTGGCCCTCACCGGCACGCCAGTGGAGAACCGCCTCTCCGAGCTGTGGTCTATCATGCACTTCCTGAATCCGGGCTACCTGGGGCCGCAGAAGCACTTCCGGACCGAGTTCGCCCTGCCCATCGAGCGTTACCGCGACCCGCTGGCGACGCAACGGCTGCGACAGTTGGTCAGTCCCTTCATCCTGCGGCGGCTCAAGTCGGACCCCACCATTATTCAAGATCTGCCCGAAAAGCTGGAGATGAAGGTCTACTGCAACCTGACGCCGGAGCAGGCCACCCTGTACGAGGCCGCGGTGCAGGATTCTCTCACCCAGATCGAAGAGAGCGAGGGCATCCAGCGCAAGGGGCTTGTGCTGAGCACTCTTCTCAAGCTAAAGCAGATCTGCAACCATCCGGCCCAGTTCCTGGGCGACGGCTCGGAGCTACCTGGGCGCAGCGGTAAGCTGGCACGCCTCAGTGAGATGCTGGAGGAAGCGCTGGCCGTGGACGACCGCGCCCTGATCTTCACCCAATTCGCCACCATGGGGGAGATGCTGAAGAGCTACCTGCAGGAAACCTATGGCCGGGAGGTGCTCTTCCTGCACGGCGGGACGCCCCGCAAGCAGCGGGAGCGCATGATCCAGCGCTTCCAGAGCGACGGGCACGCACCGCCCTTCTTTGTCCTGTCGTTGAAGGCGGGCGGCCTGGGCCTGAACCTCACTGCCGCCAATCACGTCTTCCACTTCGACCGCTGGTGGAACCCGGCCGTGGAGGACCAGGCCACGGACCGCGCCTACCGCATCGGCCAGACGCGGGACGTGCTGGTGCACAAGTTCCTATGCATCGGCACGGTGGAGGAGAACATTGACGCCCTCATCGAGAGCAAGAAGGCCCTGGCCGAAAGCATCGTCACCGCCGACGAGAGTTGGCTGACGGAACTCTCCACCGATGATCTGCGGGAGATGCTGACGCTGAGGCCGGAGGCGGTGGGGGGATAGAAATTGGATATTGGATATTGGATAAAGGAGTTCCTTATGTCATGGTGGTATCCTCGATACAAACCAACCAGCCCCATAGCAGTTAAGGGGGGCATTAAGGCCCGCAGCCAGCGAGGGGCCATCGGCAAGAGCTGGTGGGCCCAGCGCTGGACTGGGGCCCTGCGACGCATCATGGACTCTGGGCGACTGAGCCGGGGTCGCTCCTACGCCCGGCGGGGCCAGGTGATGGACATCCATATACAGGATGACGAGATCACCGCCAAGGTCCAGGGGAGCCGCCGCACCCCCTACAAAGTGAGCATACGGGTGCAGCCCCTGAAGGACGCAGACTGGGACCGGGTGCTGGACGTACTGGTAAGACAGGCTATCTTCACGGCCCAACTGCTGGCTGGCGAGATGCCGACCGACATCGAAGAGGCATTTGCCGCCGCCAACATCAGCCTCTTCCCGGCCTCAGCCAAGGAACTGGCGACCAACTGCTCCTGCCCCGACTGGGCCAACCCCTGCAAACACATCGCCGCTGTGTACTTCCTGCTGGGCGAAGCCTTCGACGATGACCCCTTCATGCTTTTCCGCCTGCGGGGCCGCACCCAGGAACAGGTGCTAGAGGGATTGCGCGTCCGGCGCGGCGCGCTCGAAGAGGAAGAGGGAGAAGACGGCCTCGACCCCACGGCCTTGCCTGCGGAGGAGACAGCGCCCGCCCCCTTACCCGAAGACCCCAGCGTCTTTTGGCGTCTTGGCCAACCCCTGGATGACTTCCAGGTGCAGCCAAAAGCGCCCCAGGTGTCTTTGAGCCTGCTCCAGCGATTGGGCCAGCCCACCTTCGCCCCGGCAGACCTGCGCTCCAGTCTGAGCGCCGTCTATCAAGAGGTAACCCAACGCGCCGAGGCCCTGGCTTTCGGCGAAGAAGTGGAGGAGTCGTAGCGTGAAGAACATCGTCTTTTTCGATCTGGAGACCCAGCGGAGCTTCCAGGAGGTGGGAGGCCGGCACAACATCCCGCTCCTGGGCCTTTCGGTGGCGGTAACATATTCGACCAGCGACGGCGAGTACCACCACTACACCGAGGAGACCGTAGCCGAGCTGATTGAGGAGCTGAAAGCGGCGGACCTCGTCGTTGGCTTCAACGTGATAAGTTTCGACTACCAGGTGCTGACGGCCTACACCGACCATCCCCTCCGCCAGCTCCCCACGGTGGACATGCTGGACGACATCTACCGCACCCTGGGCTTCCGCCTCAGTCTGGACGCCCTGGCCAACGCCACCTTAGGGGTCGGCAAATCGGCGGATGGCCTGCAGGCCATCCGCTGGTGGCGTGAGGGCAAGATGCAGGAGCTTTTCGACTACTGCCAACAGGACGTGGAGGTCACCCGGCAGCTCTACGAATTCGGCAAGGGGAACAAATACCTCCATTATCTGGACCGGCGGGGGAGGATGAGGAGGGTGGCGGTGA
>JACNHM010000051.1 GCA_014383605.1 Chloroflexota bacterium | reverse complement strand
CCATCGTCGGCTCCTCGATGTTCATGTGGAAGGTGTCCAGCAGCAGCCCGAAGTTGTCCGCCCCCACCGCCGCGATCAGCTCCAGCCCCTGGGCCACGCTGTTGACCAGCGTCGTCTCGTAGCGGTTGATGGGCTCCAGGCAGAGACGCACGCCCGCCGGCGCGGCCGCTTCACAGCATTCCCGCAGCGCCTCAATCAGCCAGCCCATGGCCTGCTCGTGGCTGACCCCCGGCTTGACGATGCCCCGCAGCAGGCCGATGATGATCTGCGCCCCCACGCGAGCGGCGAAGGGCACGTGCTCCTTCACCCGCTGCACGGCGGCGGCCCGCACTGCCGGGTTGGGATCGGTGAAAGAAAGACCCTCCTCACCCCAGGCCTGCCCCGTGCCGATGGCCGGCACGCCCAGCCTGTAACGCTCCAGCACGCGCACCACCGCGTCGCCATCCAGCAGACGCGGCTCGCGGATGGCCAGTTCCACGCCGTCGTAGCCCATGGCGGCGATGCGCGCCACGTTGCGCGCGAAGTCGCCCTTGAAGGCCACGGCGTCGAACTGCGCCGGTTGAGTGGACAACACGACGCTCAGTTTCATGACTACCCCTTAACAGAACAAGAATAGAACACGGATTGCGCGGATTATGCGGATTAACACTGATAAAATCAAAGAAAATCCGTGGAAATCCATTCGATCCGTGTCATCCGTGTTCTATCATCATGTCATTTGGCAAGCTTCTCAGAAGGTGATGTGGAACAGTTCCACGTCATCCGCCGTGATGCGGCCAGCCTCGATGGCCTCCCGCAGCCGCTCCGCTTCAGCGTCCAGGTCGGTGATGGGCGGACGAGCGGCGATGGCCGGGCCGCGGCTGGGTTCAATCTGTCGGGACAGATCAGCCTCGCCGCCGCGGGCCAGGTCGAGCACGGCCCGGAGGACCTGCCGGTCGCGCTGCAGCTTGTCGTGGGGCAGGCGCACGTAGTACATCGCCGCGCCGGGCAGGGTGGCCGACCAGAGGGGCACGGTGCCGTCACCGCTGTTGGCTCCCTGAGCCACCACCGCCGGCTGCAGCGAGTCGGGCGTTCCATGCAGCCCCACCAACGTGGCCAGGTTATAGCCGGCGATCTGGATGATGGGCATCTGCGGATCCGCACCGGCCAGCAGTTGATGCAGCGCCTTGCCGCGATTCAGGCTGTTCTGGCGCACCCCCGGCGTCTGCCAGGCGGTGGCGTCGTAGAGGTCGAAGTCGCAGGGGTACTTCTTGCCGGTGGGGAACAGCTCCGGCGGCGGCGGCAGGATCTGGTACAGCGCGGTGATGGCCCGCACCAGCCGCTCGCCCTGGTTGCCGGCGTTGAGCTTGTGGGCCAACTGCATCAGGTCGTTGCCCTTGGCCAGCGTCTCCACGGCGTTCGTCGCCCCGTAAGCCGGGCTGCCCAGCAGGATCACCCGCTCCACCAGCCGTTCCGCCTCCTCGGGGAACAGGGCCAGGTAGGTGCGGCTGACAAGCCCTCCCATGCTGTGGCCGACGAGGGTGAAACGCCGCGGCTCGTCGCCCGCCGCCCAGCGGTTCAGGGCCTGGTGCAGCGCTCCCGCCGAGGTGCGGACGTCCAGCCGCCAATCGTAAGGGAAGAGAAAGAGGTGGGCCGGCTTGCGCAGCGTCAGCGCGGCCTTGGCGTAGGAGACCATCTCCAACCCCGTGGCCACGACCTTGACCCGCGGGTCGGCGTTGCTTTCCCCATCCGCCGCCAGCTCCAGCCGGTTGACCAGGCCGCGGGCGAAGACGAGGGGGTTGACCCACAGCAGGTCCACGATCCCCTCCACGCTTTGCAGCAGCGAGCCCATCATGCCGGGAAGCAGCACGATGTTGGGCCGCGGGCCGGCGGCGCGGATGAGTGGCTCGACGGTCTCCTCGCGCATCTCTTCCACTTCCTGACTGCCGAACAGGGCCTCCAGGGATGCGCTCTCTGGCCCCTCGAGTTGCGCCTCCAGGGCGTCCAGGGTCATGCCAGACCAGCGCAACAGTACCTCGTTGGTGTTTGTCATCGGATTCTCTCCTTTCCCGCTTGTGCGCTGCGCCGCCTGCTCAGAGCCAGGTAAACCGCCGCCAGCGCAAAGGTCATGAAGATGGTGTGCCACTGGATCAATGGCAGTGACACCATGGTCGTGTCGAACAGGGGATATTGCCCCAAGCCGTAGTCCACGAAGTCGCTGAGCAGGAACCAGCCGAAGGCGATGAGCACGTCACGCTGGCGGAAGCCTGCCTTCTGTGCAGAGGTGCCGGGGTGCGGGGGTGCCTTCTGTGCGGAGGCGCAAGGGTGCAGGGGTGCCAGGGTGCTTTCTCTCTGGCTCCACTGCTCCCCTGCTCCTCTGCTCCTCCGCTCGCCTGCTCCCCGTCTCTCCATAGGCGGAGGAGTCTCCTGCACCGCTGCTGTGGTCATAGGAGCCGCGATCCGGTAACTCACGTACACGCCCTCGGCGATCATGCCCAGGTGGGAGACGCACATGGCCAGGTTCATCGGCGTCACCGCCCCGCCGCCCCGCCAGTAAGCGAGAGAGTAGACCACCGTCCACACGCCGTACTTGATCAGGCCGTAGGCGGTGATGGTGTAGAACAGCCGCCAGTCGCGCCCGCGCCGCAGCCCCAGGAAGGCGATGACGAACAGCCCGGCGAACAGCGGGCAGTCGGGGATGAAGGGCCACAGGTACCACTTGTCCGCGGCGCGGTTGAACAGGTGATCGCCGTACCAGAAAACGATGCCGGTCACGAAGCCGGCGAAGTTGAAGGCGATGATCGTCCAGGCGATGTCCCAGCGCTCGACGAAGTCGAGGAGTCGTTTCCACATGTTGTCTTCGCTAGTTTCGGCATGGTTCACCTGGGCCGGGAAACTGGTTTACGCTTTTCGTCATGGGTAGGAGCCCAACCGAGTTGGGCGGGGGTTGAAAAGCGTCTTGAAGCCCTGTTTTGACGGCCAATGCGATTGGCCTGCTACCCGAAGTGTAAAGGTGTTTTCGCCCTTGTGAAGCTTATTCTGAACCATGCCCTAGTTTCAATCGTCCATAGAGATTTCCGGTTAGCGTCATTTGGGGACCGAGATAACGAGGAACGGGGGCTCTACATGAAACCAAGATCAATGACCCCCGCCAGCGACAGTATGGCGATCATGATCGGCTGGTGAATCAGGTAGA
>JACNHM010000052.1 GCA_014383605.1 Chloroflexota bacterium | reverse complement strand
GGACGTTCGTGTCCACCACCTTGATGCGACCGCTGCCATCCAGTAGAACCAACTCGTCGTCCCGTACGGCCAGACCCTGCACGCTTTGCTCAGCCCCGGGGCCGAACAGAAACATCAGCGGGGTCAAGATGACGGCCAACACCAGGCAGGCCGTCCACCAGTTTGACTTACGCATTGTCTTTCCTCCTGAAACAGAGTGAATGCCGGCAAGCGGGCCGGCACTTGCTGGCAGGGATTATAGCACAACCGCCGACCTGGGACAAACCCTGCCCCGCCCGATGGAATGTCACGCCGGGGACTTCCAGGAGCGCAGATAGCGCAGATTGCGGTCCCGTATCTCCACGTGCAGCAGAGGGTGTCCCCGGCAATAGCCGTTTTCTTGCAGGGCGTCCTCGAAGCTGCTCCACCGCTGCGGGTAGAGCTCGTCGTTGCTGATCACTCGCCAGAAGCCGCTGCTCCTGAAGATGCACAGCACGTGCGCGGCATACTGCACTCCGACCTGGAAGGGGTTAATGATGATCGTGGCCACGTAGCCATCGGCGGGGTCGTTGTAAAACGGCAAGAGGTTTTGTGCCGAGAAGAAGGCCAGCCCATCGCAGTCATCTTCGAAGAGGCCCTTGGTCTGGAGTTGCCATTCGATGTGCTCCAGGCTGGGGAAGGTGTCGAAGGCGCCACCCAGGGGCTCCTGTTTCCAGCGTACGGCGCTGGGCAGCCATTGGCCATACTCCTCCAGCGAGGCAAAGGCGCGCTGTTGCCAGGGGAGGTGGGGGCGAAACAGGTCTGCCAGCCGTGAGAGCGGCACCTTTCCCCAGCGAAACCAGACCTTCAGGCCGAACACGTAGAAGGCGATTAGCCATTGTCGTCCCATCGTTTCCCCCTTTGTGCTGTTCTGTACAATGTGCGTTCTTGCTCCTGTTCAAAGCGTGGTCAGTCGCCCCCGGAACCACTCGATGGTCAGCCGCAGCCCTTCCTTCAGAGGCACGTACGGCTCCCAGCCCAGCGCCTGCCGCGCTTTGCTGATGTCCGGCCGGCGGGTCTGCGGATCGTCCTTGGTGCGCTCGTCCGTCGGGGTCACGAAAACGATCGGCGATGAGCTGCCGGATGCTTGCAGCACTTCGTGGGCGAAGTCGAGGATGGTCATTTCCTGGGGATTGCCCAGGTTGACCGGGTAGGCCTCGTCCGAAAGCAACAGGCGGTAGAGGCCCTCCACCAAGTCTGCGATGTAACAGAAGCTGCGGGTTCGCGAGCCATCGTCGTAGACGGTCAGTGGTTTGCCCAGCAGGGCCTGCTTGACGAAATTGGGCACCACGCGGCCATCGTCCAGCCGCATGCGGGGGCCGTAGGTGTTGAAGATGCGGGCAATGCGCGTCTCCAGGCCGTGGGCGCGGTGATAGGCCATGGTCATGGCCTCGGCGAAGCGCTTCGACTCGTCGTACACGCCGCGGGGACCGACGGGGTTGACGTTGCCCCAGTAGGTTTCCGGCTGCGGGTGCACCTGGGGATCGCCGTAGACCTCCGAGGTGGACGCCAGCAGGTAGTGCGCCCGCTTGGCCTTGGCCAGCCCCAGCGTCTTGTGCGTGCCCAGCGCCCCCACCTTGAGGGTTTTGATCGGCTTTTCCAGATAGTCCACCGGGCTGGGCAGCGAGGCCAGATGCAGGATGGCATCCAGCGGCCCGTCCACGTAGATGACCTCGGTCACGTCGTGGTAGATGAAATGGAACTGCCGATGCCCGGCCAGGTGGGCGATGTTGTCCGTCGAGCCGGTGATCAGGTTGTCCATGGCGATCACTTCGTGGCCTTCGGCCAGGAGGCGGTCGCACAGGTGCGAGCCGATGAAGCCAGCGCCGCCGGTAACGAGAATTCGCATGTTTTTCTCCCCCTCAACCCCTATCCCTTATCCCCTGGCCTCCGACCACGCTGAAAAACCCCCAGTGTGAGCATGAACACGAACGCCAAATCCACCAGGAAGATCGAATTATCAATCAGCCCGTGGGCCAGGGTGGCCACCAGGCTGGCCAGAAGGCCCAGCAGCAGCGCCCGCCGGTCGGCGCTGTCTGTGCGCCGCCACGTTGTCCACCCGGCGCGGAAGCCCGCTGCCATCAGCCAGACGCCCACGGCCAGCCCCAGCAGTCCCAGCCGCGTCCAGAAATCGAGCACGATGTTGTGCGGATGGCTCAGGTTCAGCTCCTCCCAGGCGACGGGCAGCACGTAGCGGGTGCGGTAGGCGTAGAGGAAGTTGTCCAGCCCCACGCCCAGCAGGGGGTGATCCAGGGCCATGTTCAGCGCCCCGCGCCACAATTGCAGGCGGATGAAGCTGGTGCCCTGGCGGAAATCGAACAGCCCGGCGAAGCGCGCCGTGCGGAAGAGCGGCATCATGGCCAGCGCGGCCAGCAGCAGCAGGGCCAGAGCGATGACCAGCGGACGCCAGCGCCTTCCCTCCTGAGCTGGGGAGCGGAGGTGCAGGGGGGCAGAGGAGCGGGGGAGGAGCGAGCCCGCCACTCCCAGGAAAAGCACTGCCGCTGGTAATCCCAATAGCAACGCCCCCTTGCTGAAGGTGGCGACGCAGGCCAGCCCGATGGGGATCAGCAGCAGGCCGTAGGCCCGGCGGCGCCAGCGGGTGGCGCCGTAGGCCAGCAGCGCCGCCAGCAGCGGCACGATGCGGTCCAGGTACAGCCCCAGGTTGTTGGGCGAGCCGTAGAAGGCGCGCACCCGCCACACCCCTTCCACGTCCACCCGCCCCTGCCCCGTGACCAGTTGCCAGAGACCGATCAGGCTCACGGCCAGCGCGCCCAGCACCAGCCCATCCACCAGGGGCCAGAGGGAAAGCGGCCGGCCGTCGTCCCGCCGCACGCGGTTCACCAGCAGGTAGAACAACGCGGCTTCCACGATGACCACGCGGAACTCCCGCTGGGCGACGCCGGTGTTGCGAGCGGTCAGCAGCGAGAGGGCGGATACGGTGGCAAAAGCGAGCACGGGCCAATCCAGATTCGTAATGCGTGATGCGTGATGCGTGATGCGTGATGCGTGATGCGTGATGCGTGATGCGTGATGTGCGATGTGTGATGCGTGGTGCGTGGTGCGTGATGCGCGATGTCTGATGCGGCGGCGCAGCCAGCGGAGGGCCAGCAAAGCCGTGCCCAGGAGGGTGAGGATCTCCAGGTGCGAGAAGTGGCGGCCCAGGA
>JACNHM010000053.1 GCA_014383605.1 Chloroflexota bacterium | reverse complement strand
CGCTGATCAGCACGGCGGAGGCCATCGTCGCCAGCGGCGGCGCCCAGGTGCTCAGCCTGGCCATGCCGCAGCCCATCGGCGAGCAGCAGGAACGGGGCGCCCTGTACATCGCTGCCATCGAGCGGGCCGGGGCGCAATCAGAGATGGTGGAGTTCCGTCGGCGGCACCGGTCGGGGATGCGGGGGCGCACGCTTTCGGGCAAGCCGCCGAGCAACCTGCCGTATCCCTATCTGCGCAATGGGGCTGGCGAGCCGGAGCTGCCCGCCGACCGCTTGCAGGTGATGCGGCGGATCTATGAGATGTTCGTCGCTGAGCGGCGGTCGTACAACCGCATCTGCCGCGCGCTGAATAGCGAGCGCGTCCTTAGCCCCGGCGCGGCGCTGTGGGGATCGTCCACCGTCCGCAGCCTGCTGCGGAATCCGTTTCTGCGTGGCCTGATCGTCTACTATCGCAACAAATCGGCAGAGCAGCAGATCGTCGCTCCGTCCCGTTACCCGGCCGTGTTCACGTCCGAGGAGGGAGCGGCCATTGACGCCGAGGTGCAACGGCGGGGGGAGATGGGCAAGGCGGCGCACTCCAACAGGGCCTGGACGGGCCTGATCATCTGCGCCCGCTGCGGGCGGCGCATGACCTATCAGGCTGCCTCACCTCGCTATCAGTATTACCGCTGCGCATTCTACATTCGCCGCCGCGTGCAAGGCGTCGGCGAATGTCATCCCAACATGGTCCGCCTGGACAAAATCCAGGCCGCAGCCCAGGCCACGCTGGCCTACTACTGCGACGATGCGGCGCTGGAGGATGCGCTGGCCCGGCTGAATACTGGCGCTGAGCGGCAGCAGGTGGAGCAGCGGCTGGAGGAGCTGGCGGAGGGGATCGCCCGTGCCGAGGCGGAACGGGATCGGCTGACGACGGCCTACCTGCGGGCCATTCTGCGGATTGACGAATACGAGGAGCGTATGGCCGATCTGGCGTCTGGCCTGCTGGCGCAGGAGCAGGAGCGAGCGGCGCTGGCCCGGCGGGTATCCTCGCTGCCGGATGTGGGGATGCGCAAGGAGGAGCTGCGGGCGTTGATCCCGCAGGCGCTCAAGGCGCTGGTGGAAGGCGCGGATCCGGAAACGTCTCGGCGGATATTGCACGAGACGTTTCGGGGGATTTACTGCGAGGATGGCGACGTGGTGCGGGTGGCGTTGCTGTGATTTGTCTTTTCGTGTTGCACCTCAGCAGGTGCAAACCGTGGATACAACTTCTCTGCAAGACTGTTTGCCAATTTGACAGGTCGGAACGGACATGCTATACTGTAGCCAACTCATAGGAGTTGGAGCTACAATGTGGACACACCGGCTACTGTCCAAGCCATTTTATCTCTGGAACCGTGGGACGAAGTTGAGTTGTCCGCCACGAGGCGGACGAGGAGTGTGCGGGTCGCACAGTCAGAGCGGGCCATTCAAGAGGCACTCGCCTGCCACGAATATACACGGGCGTCGAGTGTCTTGGCTCAGCGACGGGCTGATACGACCGTAGTCATCAACATCACCTACTTCGAGTAAGTAGGACAATCTAGGCAGGACGGTGAAACCGGCTGCATTTGCGCTTTGCGCAGGTGTATGCCGGTTTTTTGCGTTTCAGGATTATGTCGAGCGGAGGTGGTAGATGAACTGGATCGGAGAGCATTGGGACACGATCATCGAGATCGTGACTATCGTCGTGGGGCTGGCCTGGTTGGGGTGGAAGAACTACCGGAAGTGGCAAGAGGCGGCCGAGGACAGCTTCTGGATTTGGGTCGGGTCGGTGGCGCTGGATGAGTTGCGCCGGCTGGCGGGCATCGCCAAGGCGGGACTGACGGAGGAGTTCGTCAAAGACAAAGCTGCCTTCCTTTGGGTGCAGTTCGGCGGCAATCCGGAGTTTGCTGATGGCTTCGGGGATTTCGTGTGGAACATGTGGCGGGCCATCGCAGACTCTTCCGAAGAGGACGCCGACAAGGGCGTCATCGACGGTCGCTGGACCTACTCGGGTATGATTGAGACGAGCAGGCACCGGGCGCTTCTTTCTCAGTAGGCGTCCGGCTTTGTCTTTTGCTATGGCCACCTTGCCCCTCTCTGACTGGCGCACGCCCGTTCGCTCTTCACCTGTATCGCGGGTGGAACTCCTGGGCGGGGACTACGAGGGCACGCTCTGGGAGCCGCTGGACCCGGAGCAGATCGTCGGTGGCTATTCGTGGATCACGTTTGAGTGCCCGTGCGAGGAGGCCACGATCACGCTGACGCCACAGATGGGCTGCGTCCGCTGCACCTGCGGGCGGGTGTTCTCCTACGAGCCGGTGGTGATGGTGGAGGAGGCAGGGAAGCATGGATGAGGAGCGATACGGCGTAACGCCGTCGAACAGCCACGATGGGAGCGAACCCACCAGGGCGCCGCACATGCAGCAGATCATGCTGCCGGACAACGTGCGGCAGGTGCTGGACGCGCTGGATGATTGGCATTTACAGGCCGCCGAATGGGGGCTCTTCGATTTATGCGAGGGGCTCATGGCGCAGAGTGATGCCGTGTTGCTCGGTGTAGTGTTGCTGGCGCAAGCGCCGGGGGGCGCGGAAAATTGGCGGTACGACCGCAGTCGGGGGGCGCTGGTGCACCATTCGGTCCCTGATCTGCGGGATTGGGACGATCTTGACCTATGACCGACGCGGCCTGGTTGCGGCTCGTGGTCGTGATGGCCGTGATCGTGGCCGGCTGGCTGACGCTGAACGAACGGCATAAGAGGAGGTGGTGACATGGCGCTGACAGTCGTCAAATCTATGGATGTCTCCGACTTCTGGGAGTGCTGGCAGCACATCAAGGCGCTGGTGGAGTTGGAGTATGAAGCTGTCCGGACCGATCTGGGCGGTGCCTACGACCTGGAGCTGAAGCTCATTTGGGACTGCGCGGAGGCCGAGGACGGTAGCGTGGACATGGGCATGGCGGAAGACGCTCGGGTTGCCGACCGGGCCGTAACGCGTGGCTACTGCTTCGACTGCGACGACGTGGTGGATATGGCGTATTCCCCGTGGTGGTTCGTCACAACGTATAAAGATACGCCACGAACGTGTCTGACGTGTGGCGGTCACGACGTGGGTTTTCTCGATCGGGTGTCCCTGCGCCTGCTGGAGCGCATCAAGGGCGGCGTGGATGAGTAGCTGGCGCAGCCGGATCG
>JACNHM010000114.1 GCA_014383605.1 Chloroflexota bacterium | reverse complement strand
CCAGCACGCTCCAACTGAGGCCCGGCCAGCAGTCGTTCAACTGCCAGAAGAGGGTGCCGCTGCAGTGAAACTTTCGTCTCCGATAGTGCTCGATACCAAACTTCAGCCCCTCGGCCTGAGCGATCATGGAGAAGTCCACATATTGCTCCAGGGTCGTCGGCAGGCCAATGCACGAGGCCATCAGGCAATCGCCCTTGTCTTTGGGATTGTCCTTGTTGCGATAGAGAAGCTCCGGGCTGCCCAGATGCAGACCTGGGGCAGGGATGTTGCGCCGTAATGTCTCCAGCACCGGCGCAGCGTGCATGCCGAACTCGCTGACGAAGCGGGCCATGTCCTCGGCATAGTGCTGGAAGGATACGCCCTCTGGGGTGAATCGGCGCTCTGGCTGCTGGCCGAAGCGCCGGGGAAACACCAAGCCGTGCCATACCTGCCAATTGTGTCGGTTCCCCTCCCGGTCGTCGTTGTGGTCGTTTCCGCCGTAGGGGCTGGAGGGCCAGTAGAGGCGGGTGCCGTCCATTCGCTCGACGATGGGGGGCAGCAATTCGTGATAGATCCGCCAGCCTGGGAACCGGTAGCTGGGCTGTTGCCAGTGGCGCTGGTCAGCGATCCAGTCGTTCTCGTTATTGCCACACCAGAGGGCGATACAGGGATGGTTGCGCAAACGCTGCACGACGGCCACCGCCTCCCGCTCCACCTCGGCCATGAAATCAGGGTCATGATCCGGATAGGGGGCACAGGCGAACATGAAATCTTGCCACACGAGCACGCCCAGCTCGTCGCAGAGCCAGTAGAAGGCGTCCTTCTCGTAGATGCCACCGCCCCACACCCGCAGCTTGTTCATGTTAGCCGCCACAGCCAGCTCCAGAAGCTCTCGGTATCGGCTCTCGTCCACCTGACCAACGAAGGAATTGGCCGGGATCCAGTCGGCGCCTTTGGCGAAGATTCTGATCCCGTTCAGCACAAAGGTGAAGAACTTCGTCCCCGGCTCTTCAGGGTCAGGCGATTGATCCACTGCAATGGTGCGGATACCGACCCGCTCCTCGTAGGTATCCAGAATCTCCCCTCTAGCCCGCAGCTCCACCGTCAGGTCATACAGCGCCGGATTCCCCAGGTCGTGCGTCCACCACAGCGACGGCTCCGGCACCTCCAGTTGGATCTCGCCCTGCGCCGTCGCCAGGGACACTATGCCTACGATGGACTGACCATCTCGTTCCAGACAGACGTGAGCGGTCAAGTCCAGTATATCGTTCCATCGCTCCACTCCGATCTGGATGGCGACCTGGGCAGCCTGCGGTTTGAGCTCTAGCGTCCTGAAGAAGACACTGGTCAGGCGCGCGCCCCTGTATCGGCGCAGGGTCACTCCCTGCCAGATGCCCACGCTGATCAGCCGGGGCGCCCAGTCCCAACCGAAGTTGCATTGCGCCTTACGCACCCAAACGCGAGCGGGGTTGCCGAGCTTCCACTCATCGTCAATCCACGGGCGGTCGCCGATCGTCGCCGCGACAGGATCGAAGCGCACGGCCACGGTGTTGCGCTCACCCCGGCGCAGATGCTCCGTCACGTCAAAAGTGGCGGGTGTGAACATGTTCTGGTGACTGCCGATCTCGACCCCGTTCAGGTAGACGGTGGCGAAGGTGTCCAGGCCATCGAAGGCCAGCAGGTACCGTGTCGCGGCATCGTCTTTGGCCACGGGCGCCTCGAACGTCGTGCGATACCACCATTCCTGGCCTTCCACCCATTGGCAGGTTTCCACGTTCATGTTGTAGAAGGGCGGCGACAGGCGCTTGGCCTCCACCAATGCTGTGTGCACGTCTCCAGGCACAGAAGCCAGGTGCCAACTTGTGTCATCATGGTCGGGCAAGTGTGCGCCTGCCGCTGGCCCCTGACCAGGCATGAAGTCCCTTAGCTTCCACATTCCATTCAGATTCAAGGTGATGGGTTCAGACATGGTTTGCCTCTCGTTTCATCTGCTTGAAGGCTGTTTTGGCTTCAGTTCGTCCGGCAGGCTGGCCCGCACGTTGGCGTAGACAGCCTCGTTGACCTCCACGGTTTCGGTACTCCTTCGGCTACGGGCGGTCTTTGCCCGCCTCGACCCAAGCCCCAGACCCTCCAGGGCCAGAAAAACCGCCCCTACGACCGGCTCGAACTCCGGGAGACTGATGGTAGCCTGGGGAGCTATCCTGTGCACCACCTGGGTAATCGTGTCAACCAGCAGCGGACCTCTGCCCTTGAACACGCTGCCCCCAAGCACCACCTCCACATCGGTGGTCTCCAACCCCAGCCGTTTGATGATCGCGTTGGCCGTGGTTCCCACCTCGGTCCCTACCCGCACCACAAGCTCTTGGGCCACCTGGTCTCCTTCATAGGCTGCCTCGAAGAGGAGAGGCACCAAGGCAAGGAGGCGGCGTTGGTCAAACTGGCCGGGATAGTAGTCGAATTGGCTCTGGTAGAGCTGGGCGATCAGCTCCTCTACCGAAGGGAGCCCCAGGGCAGTGAGAACCATCTCCGTCAGCACCGTGGGTTGGCCTCGCCCGTCCCAGGCACGGCTGATGAGACGGATCATCTCCTGGGCGATATCGCCGCCCCCGCCCCAATCGCCCGACAGCGCCCCCAGGCCCGGCAGTTGGATCTCCTGTCCGTCGGGCCCGATGCCGCCCGCGTTGAAGCCAGCGCCGCTTATGACAGCCACCCCCCAACTGCGCTTAAGGCCGGCCCGCAGGGCGACCATGGTATCGTTCTTGATGCGTACCCGCCGGGCGACGCCCATTCCCTCGACGGCCGGGGTCAGGAGAGCGAAGTCCACGGGCAGGTCAGCTCCGGCCAGGCCGAAGAAACCGAAGTCCACGGGAGGAGACGCGCCAGCCTGAGCCAGAGCCTCCTCGGAGGATCGCCTGATCTCGGCCAGGGCCGGCTCTGGCCCGGCCACCTGGTGGTTGCCCGACCCACCCTGGCCAAACCCCAGGATGTGGCCGTCTTCGTCGGCGATCAGAGCGAAGGTCTTGGTTGCGCCAGCGTCTACGCCCAGAACGAGACTCATGTCCTCCCCGATTTCGGTATGCCTTCGGCTACTCAACCCAAGTTGAACTGTGATAGGTAAGCCCGGTTGGCCTCCTTGATGGCCGCCCAGAGCCCTTGGGCCACGGCAAAGGAGGGCACCAATGGATGAGCCAGAAGAGCTTGCAAAGCCG
>JACNHM010000301.1 GCA_014383605.1 Chloroflexota bacterium | reverse complement strand
TCTACCTGCGAAAAGACTTGCTGCGGGACATGGAGCGGCAGATGTTCCGCATGTTCGACCCCGAAGACGACCGTCCACACCAACGCCGCCACAAACTGGGCTTCAGCTACGCCTGCCTGAGCCCCTGGCCCGGGTGGCTGGAACTGGATTGGGATGAGCCTCCGACCGAGGTGGCCGAAACGCTGGAAGCGGGGCGGCTTCGCCTGATTGCCGACTACCTGATGGGCGAGGAAGGGGCATACGCGGCGGCGCGGGCGGCCTTCGACCAGGCGTTGGCCGCAGCCGACGACAAAGCCGCCGTCTTGTGGTGGCTGGGGAAGATCTACGCCCACCACGGCTACTTCGCCGAGGCTGCGGAGACCCTTGAGCTTATGGCTGATCTAGGTCCCCTCTCACCCGAGGCCCGTCGTCTGTATGGCGAGGTGCGCTGGTGGCGGGACAACGACCGCTATATCTGTTGGGTGCTGTGAAACCAGTATCCCTTGAACCAGATGCGACGGCTGTTCCGCGATAAGGAGATTGAACAATGAAACTTTCCCCATCCGACGTAGACATCTTCTACGAAATCCAGACCTCGCTCTTCAGCTTCGTGAACCAGCAGCGCCAATTGTTTCCTGAGCCGGAGGGCCCGGATGAGATCATGATGTCTGAAGGACTGGATGGCATAGACGCCCTGCGCCAGGCGCTCTATGCCGACCTCAGCCTCCTGGACAGGTTTGTGGCCACTAACCCCCACAACTTGCCCACTGGCTATCTGGAGATCGCCCGTTCCTGGCACCACCTCAAAGCAGGCAAGTTCTTCATCTTCCGCTACCTGAAGAAGCACACCATCTTCCTCGACGACAGCGAGCCAGCGAAAGCCTACGGCGTGCTAGGGCTGCGTAGCGACTTCGACGAGATCCTGCTTATGCGTCCCCCGATCCTGGTCGAGGCAGTGCTACTGCCTTTTCGCAACCAGATCGTCTTTGATGGCATCCTCAAGCCCTACAACATCATCTTTGGGGGCGGCATCCGGCGCAACCTCAACGACGTCTATCGCCAGGCTAAAGAACGCTTCGGCATCATCACTTCCCTGTTGCCCAAGCCGGGGGAGGAGGAGGTAGTGGCGGTCGTCCAGGACAGTTATGGGCGTGTGCTCAAGGCTTTTGAGCGCTGGCTACCTCGGTACGGCCTGCGTCCCCAGACCATCGAGAGACACGTCACTAACGTACGCCGTTTTGCCGAGGCGTACCTGGAGCGTCAGCAACCGCCGCGCGCTTTTCACGACGCCACACTGGCTGACGTGCGCGGCTACCTCAGCAGTGCACTCCCGCCAGATACCAAGGTCAAAGACAGCGTCGTCAGCTTCAAGAAGTTCTTCAGATTCATGGGCGAGACCGTCCGGATGCCCTATGATGTTGCCTACGACATCCTGGACTATCTGCGCGCCTGGTGACAAGCGATGAAAGCCATTACCAAACAGTTGACCGTGAGACGGCTTGAAATGCGGCACCGCATGGAGGGGAAGTACCTGCTCGGGCTCACTGAACCAGGGACGTGGCCCGAAGCCGAGTCCACTCTGACCCTGACGGCAGAAGACATGATCCGCTTCGGTCTGGACCCCAGCGAAGGCCTGGTCGGGGCATCGCTGGAGGTCACCCTCAAGGCAGTTTCCTACTCGCGGGAAACCCCCTTGTCCGACACCGTGCTCATCACTCGTCTGGTCCGGTCAACCGAGGTGCAGCAGCACTACGCCAGGATCCCGCCCGATAAATCGGAGCGACGCACCTGCCGGCTGGAGGCGAAGACACCGGTGGCCGGCGGCACGCTGGTCCTCTTGCCGCCGACGTACTACAAATTGCACTTGCTGCTAACCGAAGGCGAGTATCGCCGTCTGCGGGGGCTGCCGGCGGGCACCGCCCTCCAGGTGGGGTTACGGCACATCAGCCGACATTTCCGTGATGTGGTGCTTACCCATCGCGGCACCTTGGATGACCTGCGTGTCTTTCCCCAGGACTACGCCGCCCGGATGATCCCACTGGCCCGGGCCATGATCGCCTACTTCGACGGTGACGTGGACGTGGTGGGGCACTACTGCGGACTCGAGATCGAGGAAGACCGCGAGCGGCCAGAGGTTGATCCCCGCCTGGGAACGCGGACCTGGCGGCGCGAGTACTTCGCTGTGGACGGCCTTTCGCCCAGTGACTGGGAAGTGGCCTTTGCCAATAGCGTGACCCGCATTGACGCCGTTCTGAAGGAGCGCTATGACAATCGCCTGCCGATGAGCCCTGTCCGCTATTTCTACGACCACATCGAAACCAGCACCTGGGAGAGCCGCCAGCGGCACCACATCGAGGAACTCACCGTGGGGGTGGAAGCCCGCTACTGCTTCCGAGAAGGGTATCACCTGCCGGCCATCATAATTGAGGCGCGGTCCATTGGCGGAAACCGAAAGGGATGCGAGGCGGCGTGTGAGGCGCTGAGCCGGGAAGCGGCTGTGCTCTTCGGCGTGCGCTTTGATCGCGTGTCGCGAGAGATCGAGGAGATCAGAGAGGGAGCTGAGCCGCCGGCCAAGGCCGAGCCCGAGGCGGCTGCGCCTCTAAATTCGTGACCAGAGCAACGATCCCTCGTCTGCGCGGAAGCCCGGCCACGCCGCTGTTTGACAGAAGGAGCCATTTGCTCTATCATAGTTTCGGACGCCTGGGATGTTGTTGAAAAGTGCTGCACAAGAACTTGGGAGGAAGAACCATGTCTGATCTGATATTGACCCGCCTGATCAAAAAAGGACAGATGACGGTCCCTCGTCAACTTCGGGAGAAGTTAAAGATCAAAGCCGGCGACTATGTTGCTCTGCACCCGATGCTGGACGGCTTCTTTGTTTCCAGAGCTACAGTCGAACCATCGGTGACGGCAGAGCAGGTGCTGCGCCACGTGGTCATCAGCCTGGGCAAAGCGGCTGCCGAGCGAGGTATCACCGAGGACGAGGACCTGCATCACATCGTGGAAGATATCCAGCAACGGGTTTACGAGAAGCACTATGGCTGAAGCTAAACCGCTCCGGGCCTTTTTGGGAAGTGGGTTGAGTTTGGTCTGCCTGACGAAAGGGAAAACCATGCGTCAACTTCTGGTGGAATGTAGTGACCCCGGCCTGGTGGTCTCCCTGGCCGAGGAGTTCGAGAACGTGCTGCGGCACGTGGACTTCACCCGCGC
>JACNHM010000457.1 GCA_014383605.1 Chloroflexota bacterium | reverse complement strand
CGGCCGGGGCTGGCCGCGCCCGCGCTGCGCCGGCGGGGAAGGCCTGGGCTCCGTGCAGGTCGGCCAGCAGGTAGAGGGCCACCGCATCCGCCGTCGCCAGCCGGAACTCCCGCTCCGTCAGCGCCTGGCGGTGATCCGCCTGCGAGATGGACAGCCAGGCCTCGGCCAGACGCTCGTCGCCGGGGCTGCCCTCGCCGATCTCCACCGGCACCACCACAACCACCGGGAGGCCGCCGTGCCGTCTCTCCAGCCGCTCTTGCACGCGCCCGGCAATCCCGTGGGCCTGGGGCCCCAGGGCCAGGATCATCGTCCGCTGTGCCGTCCGCCACATGCCCATCTTTCGCTCTCCTGCTTCCTGTCTCCTGCTCTGGCTGCCGGAGACGCTCTCATCACCCGTTGACACCGCTGCCGCCGCTTAACTGTTGGATGGGCCGCAGTTCCTCGGCGTAGCCGCGCACCAGCCGCTTCAGCTCCCGGCTCAACTCGTCGGGCTCGCCGCCGCGGCCATCCTGCGGGGCGGCGTAGTATTCGGCCAGAAGCTGCAGCGCCTGGGCGATGCCCATGTGGGCAACGGCCCCGTCCACCCGCTCCATGACCTCCTGGGTCAGGGTCTCCTGTGCCGCCAGGGCCTGCACGGCGTTGCCCAGGCCGTGGGCCAGCGAGACCTCTTCCTTGAGCTCGTCGGCAGGGCGGTAGTAGAAGTAGCGGCCGCGGTTGACGATGCAGCCGAACAGGGAACCCAGGGCGAAGGCCAGCTTGCCCTGTCGTCCGTCGGCCTGGAAGCGCCGCAGCACGTGCAGCGCCCGCCGGCCGCGGACGGCCCGGTAGCTGTTCTCCCAGGCCGGGTACTGCTGCAAGGCCACGTGGGGCGCTCCGATGGTGGCCACGAAGGTCACCAGACGGTGCGGGTCGTGGGTGGAGACCAGCATGGCGGCGCGGTCGGCGTAGATGGAACGGTTCTCATCGGTCACGCCCAGCACGGTGATGCTCACCAGGTGGTTGCCGCCCTCGTTGAGACGCGCCCGGTCCAGGCTCCAGGAGGGCACGGCCAGGTTGAGCATCTGCTCCAGCCGCGCCGGGGGCGACATCTCTTCCCGCCGCTCGGTCAGCACGTCCTCCACGCGCAGTTCGCCGATGGGGGCGAAGGGCGGCTCGCTGACGGCCAGCATTTGCTTCTGCAGCTCCGCCGGCGGCAGCTCAGCCCAGGTGTGCAGGTCGAATCCCGGGGCGCTCACCAGTTCGGCCATCGTCTGGCGAGCCGAGGGAGCGTAACGCTCGAACAACTGCAACACGTAGCCCTCTTCGGCCAGGTTCACCGTGCTGAGCGTGCCGATACCGCCGGTGCTGGCCGGTCCCGCCAGCGTGTCCGCGGCCAACCGTTGCGCGATGGAGCGCAGCCGGCCGGCCAACCGCTGCAGATCCTTCTCCCAGCGCTGCAGCGCCCGCTCCAGATGCCAGACCAGGGCCAGCGCCCCCTCCGCCAGCAGCCGTTCCAGGCGGGCTCCACAGGCCTCCTGAGCGGTGGTCAGATAGCGGTTGAGGGCTCGCGCCACCCGCGGCTTGCGCACCAGCCAGTTGCCTTCGGCCGACTGTAGCAAGCTATCTTCCAGATGGGGCAGTTCTGCTTCCGCCTGCTCCTCCGCCGCAACCTGCGCGGCGCGCCGCCTTTCCACCGCCTCGCCGACGGCAGCCAACTGACGGCGCAGCTCCTGCACCAGGGCCAGCCCGTGCGCGATGCCCTGCTCGTGGCTGGCCGTGCGCACGAGCGCCTCCATCTCCGCCGCCAGGCTCTCGCTGCGCGTGGTCACGTGGCCCTCGATCCAACGGGCGTAGTCGGTCCGCAGCCGTGCCTGGTCATATTCCCGGGCGTAGCGCAAGGCTTCCGCCGGTTGCGCTGCGGGGTCGAGCCGCGTCAGCCAGGCCGGCGGGTCCAGGTTGACCGCCAGCGGTACACCCTGATCGTCCTGTGCCAGGCGAGCCCGCAGACTGTCGCCGTCCAACCGCTGCCCCTGCAGGAACTCCTCGGCCTGACGAACGACGGCCGCCGCGGCCGGCGTCCGCAGCAGCCCCTCGCCGATGAGGCGCACGGCCTGTCGCCGGGCGCACTGCGCCACCACCTGCTGAGCGTCGAAGCTCATGGAAGCCAGGCCGAAGCTGGCGCAGAAGGTGCCCTCGCCTGTGGGCGTCCGGCCGGCCAGGACCTCGTCCAGGTTGTCGAAGTCGTTCTCGCCCTTCTGGCCCATCTGCGAGCCAATCTGCAGGAAGAGCCCCTGGGCGATCATGGCGCAGACCTCGTTCTGGCCGCGCCACACCTGTCCTCGCTCGTCCACGCCGTCCACCAGATAGTAGAGGTTGAAAGGGGCCTGCAGGTTGTGGATCACTCGTCCGTTGGGGTAACGGCAGTGGAAGCCGCCCTGCAACATGCAGTGGTTGAGCTCCTTCAGCGCCGCCACCGTGTTGGGCACCAGGTTGGGGCCGCGGATGCCCACGAAGGCCTGGGGCAGCAGTCCCACGCCGGTGAGGTAGCAGAACTCCCCCAGGTCGCCCAGCTCGTCGAAGAGCTCCCGCACCAGGTAGGCCACGTCAAGGAACATGGACGATCCCGTGCCGCCGCCCAGGGAGTTGACGATGAAGACGTTGATCCCTCGCGGCTGGCCGACGTTGTCCTGGTCGAGTATCTCCCGCCCGGCCAGGGACCAGATGGCATTGTGCAGCCGCTCCTCTACCTCGCTCCAACGCCACAGCAGCGCCAGCAGTCCCAATAGACGGTTCTGCTTGGAGCCGTTGCGCAGCGTGATGGCGGGCAGGGTGCGGATGGACTCGCCCAAGCGCTCCTGGACGGCGGTCTGGCGCTCGATGTTGCGCAGGATGCTGCCCACAGGCGTGTGGCCGATGTGGAAGAACTCCCGGCCGGCCTCCAGACTCACCAGGTGCTCGCCTACCGGCACGGTCACCAGCTCCTCGGCCGTATCGAAGGCCAGGAAACGGATGCGGGAAGGCGGCCCATCCGCCCCATACGCGCGCACGCACAGCGCCTTCAGGTGCGTGAGGGCAATCACCCCCGATCCACCCAGGCCGACGACCAACGCCCGCCCCAGGCCCCGGTCCCCCTGCCGCCTCGCGCCCCGCTCGGCCACCGCGCCGCCGTGATACGACCCGTCCATGGCCCTCACGGGCTCACCTCCCAGGCGTGGC
>JACNHM010000065.1 GCA_014383605.1 Chloroflexota bacterium | reverse complement strand
AACCAAATTGACAAGTGGCGCATTCAGTGCTATATTTGGAGATGCATTCGTCTCATCCAGCCGCATGTCCTTCTTGCACGTTAAAACCCCAGAATAGCGTCTCTGAACTGGACGGGGACAAACGCGGAAAACCGCGGGTTTCATCCATTCTTCGACCGTGTACCCCCGTGTTCATCCGCGTCCCATTCCTGCATTGGCTTCGGAATTCCAACGTACGCTGGCAGAATCACTACACAAGGTCTGCTTATGTCATCATCCATTCAGATCCAAGAAGTCGCCAACAGGCGGGATCTGCGCGCCTTCGTCAAGTTCCCCTGGCGAGTGTACAAAGGCGATCCCCACTGGGTCCCGCCCTTGATCTCCCAACAGATCAACTACCTGATCCCGGAAAAGAACCCCTTCTTTCAACACGCGGAAGCGGCACTCTTCCTGGCCCGGAGCGGCGGCGACATCGTCGGCACCATCGCCCCCTGCATCAACTACCACGACCTCGAACACGAGGAACAAAAGGTGGGCGGCTTCGGCTTCTTCGAGGCCCTGAACGATTACGGTATCGTGGAAGCATTGCTGGATACCGCCTGCGCCTGGGTCAAGGCGCGGGGCATGGAACTGATCCGCGGCCCCTACAGCTTCACCCGCAACGACCGCCCCGGCGTGCTGATCGAAGGCCGGGACTGTCCGCCCGTGGTGCTGGCTGGACACACCCCGCCTTACTACAAAGACCTCCTCGACCAGTACGGCATGGAGAAGTATGGTGACTCCTATGCCTGGCGCGCCGTGCGCTCGCAGATCGGCGAGGAGTTGCAGAACGTGCCGCCGGAGATCCTGCGCGTGGGCGAGGCCGCACGCAAGGCCAGCAACGTGACCATCCGCAGACTGCGCGTGGAAAACTGGGACGAGGATGTGGCCATCGTTGGCCACTTGTACAATGCTGCCCTCAGTCAGTACCGCGACTTCATCCCCATGAGCGCCGAGGAATTCCGCCGCTTCGCCGACGAGTTCCGCCCCCTTGTGGACCCAGACCTGGCCCTCATTGCCCAGATAGATGGCCAACCCATCGGCTTCGCCGTGGCCATTCCCGACCCCAACCGCATCCTGATCCACCTCAATGGCCGGCTCTTCCCCTTCGGCTGGCTGAAGATGTGGTGGCATGCCAGGCGCATTGACGTGGTCACCTACAAGCTCATGGGCGTGTTGCCGGAATATCGCCGCCGCGGCATTGATGCCTTGCTCTACCTGGACATGCTGCGGGCCGTTTTCGACAAGGGGTACCAGTGGCTGGACGGCTCGCTGACGGCGGAGCAGAACCTGCTGGTCAATCTCCTGGCCGGGCGGCTGGGGGCCGAGCGCTACAAACACTACCGCGTCTATCAAAAAGCAGTGTAGGCTGGTACATTGGTACACTGGTAAATTGGTAGACTGGTCAGTGCACCAATCCCCCGATCTACCAGTGTACCAATCTACCAATCTACCAATCTACCAACCGACCAATGATCCACACCCGCATGACCCTGGCCGAAGCATTTCAGCACGTCGCCGACCGGCAGCCCAGGAAGGAAGCGCTGCTCTGCGGCGAGGCGCGGCTCACCTACGGCCAGTTGGCTCAGAAAGTGGACTCTCTCGCCTACGGCCTGGCAACACTGGGCATTGGCCCGGGGGACAACGTCGCCTTGCTTCTGGGCAACAGCCCAGAGTTTGTCATTGCCTTCTTCGCCCTGGCCCGCATTGGTGCCGTCAGCGTGCCGCTGAATCCGCAATCGCGCCGCCGCCAGCTTGACCACATCCTGCGGGAGTGCGAGCCCGCGGCCGTGGTGACGTCTGACAGCCCCGGCATGAGCGAAGCGCTGCAGACCGTGCGGGACGTGCAGCAGGCAGTCCCCGCCTTGCGGTACCTCATCTTCACCGAGGGCGGGACAGAAGCCGACCTGCGGCTGGATGCGCTGATGGCCGCCACACCGCCCGCGTCGTTCTCCCCTCCCAACGTGGCCCCCGAAGACCTGCTGGCGCTGATCTACACCTCGGGCACGACGGGCATGCCCAAGGGGGCCATGCACAGCCACCGCGGACTGATCGCACCGGTGGTGGCCAGCATCACGCTGCGGGAGATGTGGCTCAAGATACCCACGCCCAAGACGGCGGCGCGCATGGTCAAGGTGCTGGCGCGCTACGGCCCGCGTCTGCTGCAGGCTGTGGGCCGCCAGCAGATCTTCCTCTCCACCGTAGGCTGTCACGCCATCGCCGGGCTGGAGGCCATGTTGCAAGGTCTGCTCATGGGGGACAAGTTGATCCTCATGTCTCGCTTCCATCCCCTGGAGGCCCTGCAACTGATAGAGAGGGAGCGGGTCACAGTGCTCATCGCCGTGCCCATGGCGCTCACCGTGCTCATGCGGGTGAAAGACCTGGAGCGCTACGACACGTCCTCGCTGATCATCTGCGGCACAGGCTCTGCGCCCTGCCCGGCGGAGTTGGCGCGGGACATCCGCGAACGGTTCGGCTGCGCGGTGCACATTGGGTTCGGCACCACCGAGCTGGCCGGCGGCGTCTCCGCCACCAGCATCGAGGATACGGACGAGCGGCAAGCAGAGACGGTGGGGCAGGCCATGCCGGGCATGGAACTCAAGATCGTGGACGAACAAGGGCTGGAAGTGGAGCGGGGCGAGGTGGGCGAGTTGGTCTGCCGCGGCGAGAGCGTGATGCTGGGCTACTACCGCGCACCGGAGGCCACGGCAGAGGTGGTAGATGGGGATGGATGGTATCACACGGGCGACCTGGCCGTGATGGACGAGCAGGGCTATCTGCGCATCGTGGGGCGCAAAAAGGACATGATCATCCGCGGCGGGCAGAACATCTACCCGGCCGAGATCGAAAGCTACTTGCTGGGGCATCAGGCCATCAGAGAAGCCGCCGTGGTAGGCGTGCATGCAGCCATCGGGGGCGAGGAGGTGTGGGCCTTCCTCATTCTTGAGGACGGCGCCACGATGACGGCCCAGGAGATGCTGGAGTACTGTCGTGTTGGCCTGGAGGCTTACAAGATACCCCATCAGGTGCGCTTCGTCCGGGACTTTCCCCGCTCAGCGCTGGACAAACCACAGAAGTTCAAGCTGCGTGAGATGGCGCTGGAGAGTAGACAAGGAAACAGGTAGACAAGTAGACAAGTAGACAAGGGAAAGTCAATCCTTGTGTACTTGTGTACTTGTTTC
>JACNHM010000582.1 GCA_014383605.1 Chloroflexota bacterium | reverse complement strand
CGCGTGGGCGTGGGCGTCACCCTGCGCGTGGGTGTGCTCGTCGCTCTGCGCGTGGGCGTGTGGGTCGCCCGTTGCACCTGCCGGGGAGTGGGGGTCGGCGTGTTCACACGGACAATCCCCTCCTCTTGCAGCACCTGCTCATCCCGCACCTCGCCGCCGGTCAGCTCATCCACCAGGGGCACCAGCCCGCCCACCTCGTCGCGGAAGGCCTCCACGGGATCGTGCGGCGGCTGGCCTGGCCGCACCCAGGACTGCTGATCCGCCGCCACGGTAACCGTGCGTCCCCGCGCCGTGATCTGGATCTTCCCCTCCTTGCACACCACCCAGGTGATCTTCCCCCGTGCCACGTACACCCAGAACTTGGTGCCCAGCGCGGTGATCACGGCCAGGTCACTCTCG
The DNA here is from genome assembly GCA_014383605.1 of Chloroflexota bacterium. The sequence continues at coordinate 2,804 of JACNHM010000582.1, read as the reverse complement.
ATGCTGACCACCTCCGTGGCCGGGTCCACCTCGGCGTAGAGCGTGCCCGCTTCCAGCTTGAACTTGTAAGCCGGCGGCGCGTCCGGCGCCGCCATGCTCTCCAACTGCAAGTCGGTGTCGCGGAAGACCTCCACGATCAGATAGTTGAGGAAGCGCAGCCGGGCGCGGCCGTTCTCGTCCACGTCAATGGCCTGCCCCACGGCCAGAGAGCGCGTGTCGCCCGCCGGCACCAGCGTGCCTGTGGCCCCCTCCCGCAGCAGCACGTCGGCCCGCACCGAGGCCAGGCTGGCCCCGGATGTGGGCGTGGGCGTGACCATCCCCCCGCCGCCTGGACAGGCGATCAGCGTCAAAACCAACAGCATCAGTGCGGCGTAAAGGTGATTCTTTTTCATCGTGTCCCTCCTCTCGTGACTGACGAGCGTCCAGGACCGCAGGGACTCTCCAACGTGTTGGGGTCACTGCTGCGGCAGAACATCCCTTTTCGTCAGACGCACCCCAGATGGACCTCTTGGTGTCTTTGTGCCTTTGTGGTGAAAAGCGAGACACAACTGACTACCGAAGTCTGATCTTGCTCAGCACGCCGGAATGATCCGAAACCCAGGGCTCGCAGTTGAAGACCACGACGCTGCTCTCGACCTCCATGCCTCTGGTGAAGATGTAGTCAATCCGCTTGGCCTCGCCCGGCTCATGTGTGAAAGGGTCAACGGCAAAAGGGTTGCCTGCAACACCGTACGTGCAGCCCGCCAGTCCTTCCACTTCCGAGCAGCAGTTGCTGCACCCGTTGGCCCTGGCGTAGGTATCCACGAATCCGGAAGTGCTGGTGATCAGCTCGTACACGGGCAGATGAGATGGCGTGGCCACATCCGTGTTGAAGTCGCCGCCCAGGATCAGAGGACGTCCTCCGCCGATCCAGCTCTCCACCTGTTCCAGGAACTGCATGAGCACCTGGGCCTGCTCCAACCGCTCTGCCGCATCGCAATCGGCGCAGAGGTGCGTGTTGTACACGTCCACGTCGCCGAAACCTTCCACCCGTACTCGGCTCATCATGACGTTCCGCTTCAAGCGGATGGCCAAGCCTTCGAACCATTCCTCGGACACGAAGGGCAGCGGCCTGTGCACCGTGAACACGATCTCGGAGCGGCTCAGGATGCCGTTCCCCACGGTGAGCATCCCCCGTACGCCGTTGGCCAGCCGGTAGCGCAGATGATAGGTCAGGCCTCTCTCGGCCAGCAGCCGCTGCAGATCCAGACTGCTGTTGGCCGTTCTCGCCAACCGTCCCCCGACGACTTCCTGCAACAGCACGATGTCCACCGGCTCTCCACCTTCTGCCTGCGCGGCCATGAAGTCGGCAATGGCCTGCAGCCTGGCCTCTCGATTCGCCACCTCCAGGAACAGCAGATTGATGGTCAACACGTTGAGATGGTCCTTCCCAGCGCTATCCATCGCCATCAGATGATCCTGCTGCGACCAGGCTGTGGCCGGACTGCACATCACGAGCATCAGGGCCACAAAAACATAAGCCCCCTTGGCTCTCTTGCTGAATGGTTTCATCACGGAACCTCCAGTCCCTGTTCCTCGAACCAGGCCAGGACGTCAGCCCGCCAATCGTCGTAGTCCGCATCTCCCTCCGTCATCTCCAGGAACCTGACATAATCTGCCCAGGCTTCCTCGATCTGGCCGAGCTGCCTGTAGGCAGTGCCCCGGTGACCGTAGAGGTCCGGCCACTCCGGCGCTCGCCGCATGGCCTGGCTCATGTCTTCGATGACTGCCTCCCATTGCTCGTGACGCAGGAAGTACACGCCGCGGTGGAAGTAGGGGTTGGGATCATCGGGGGCCATCTCCACGGCGGTGTTGAAATCGCCCAGCGCCTGCCGGCTGGCGTCCAGGTTCTCGTCGTAGATGTGCCCCCGGTCAATATAGATCCAGAAGCTTCCAGGGTCGAGCTCGATGGCCTTTTCCAGCTCGCCGAGGGCCGCCTCGTAATCGCCCGCTTCACGGTAGCTCAGCGCCCGTTCGCGCCAATAGTCCGCCCCCGGTTCGACCTCCACCATCTCCAGGAACACCTCCTCGTCTGTCGTTTCACCCCCGGTGAGCTCTCGCAACGAGGGGATCAACTCTCCCACTTCGCCCCGGGTGACCGGGACGGCCTCGTGCGGCGCCTGGCCCGGCAGCACCCACGACTGCTGGTTCTCGGCCACGACGACCGTGCGCCCCTGGGCGGTGATGCGCACCGCGTTCTCCTTGCTCACCACCCAGGTGATCTCACCCGGTCGCACGTGCACCCAGAACTTGGTGCCCAGGGCCGTGATCGTGGCCATGTCGCTCTGCACGGTGACCACTTTGGTGGCCGGATCCACGTTGGCGTACAGCGTGCCTCCTTCCAGCTTGAACTTGTAGGCTGGCGGGGCGTCTGGCGCGGCCATGCTCTCGAACTGCAAGCCGCTGCCGCGAAAGACCTCCACCACCAGGTAGTTGAGGAAACGCAGCCGGGCCCGGCCGCTGTTGTCCACGTCCACGCCATCGCCAACGGAGAAGGCGCGCGTCGTGCCCTGGCTCACCTGTGCCTGCGTGCCGCCGTGCTGCAGATACACCTTGGTCTTCAGGCAGAGCACGTGGTTGTCGGGCATGGGCGTCGGCGTGGCCGTCGGGCTGGGGCTTGGACAGGCGATCAGCGTCAAAACCAGCAACAGTAGAACAGCGTAAAGCCGATGGTTGTTCATCGGGTATCTCCCCGTTTTGGGCAAGTTCGTAGTGGCGACTTCAGTCGCTCCGTGTATATCCGTGTTCGTCCGTGTCCTCCCACC
>JACNHM010000448.1 GCA_014383605.1 Chloroflexota bacterium | reverse complement strand
AGCGGGTGCAGGTCATGCAGACCCACTGGATCGGCCGCAGCGAGGGGGCGGAGGTCATCTTCACATCGGAGGAGGAGGACGAGATTCCCGTCTTCACCACCCGGCCCGACACGCTGTGGGGAGCGACCTTCATGGTGCTGTCGCCGGAGCATCCGCTGGTGGACAAGCTGGCCAGCGACGAGCAGCGGGCAGCGGTGCAGACCTACCAGGCCGAAGCGGCGCGCCTGGACGAGATCGCCCGCACGGCCGTGGACAAGGAGAAGACCGGCGTTTTCATTGGCGCCTACGCCATCAATCCGGTCAACGGCGAGCGCATCCCCATCTGGATCGCCGACTACGTGCTGATGACCTACGGCACGGGGGCCATCATGGCCGTGCCGGGCCACGACGAGCGGGACTTCGAGTTCGCCCTGAAGTTCGGCCTGCCCATCATCCCCGTCATCGCTCCGCCGCAGGACGTGGCCAAGAGCCTGGTCGAAGCGGGCACGATGCGGGAAGGCTTCGCCGCGGCGCTGGCGGAGGCGTCCATTCCCTTCGAAGAGCGGGAGGGCGCACTGTACGTGACCATGAGCGGCGAACAGGCCGATCGCTACATCCCCCTGGCGCAGGGGTACATCCGCTCGGAGTGCTGGACGGAGGTGGTGGGCGCTCGTTGGGGTTTCATCTTCGAGGACACCGTGCTGCCCTTCGGCGTGCGGGACGAGGCGACCATCCTGGCCCGCTGCCAGGCGCTGGAGCCGGCGCTGCGGGACAAACGCACGGTCATGGAGATGCTGTACGGCCAGGAGTTCTATGGCGACCTGCTGTACCACGACGCTTACGGCGCGATGATCCATTCCAATGAGTTCAGCAGCACGCCGGGCGCCGTGGCCGTGCAGAAGGTCACGGAGTGGCTGGAGGAGCAGGGCACGGGCCGGTTCGCCGTCAACTACCGGCTGCGCGACTGGCTGATCAGCCGCCAGCGCTACTGGGGCGCGCCCATCCCCATGATCCACTGTCCGAGGTGTGGCACTGTTCCCGTGCCCTACGAGGACCTGCCGGTGCGGTTGCCGGAGGACGCAGAGATACCGGAGACGGGCGGGAACGCCTTGCTGTTCCACAAGAGGTTCCGCTACGTCACGTGCCCCTGCTGCGGCGGCGACGCCGAGCGGGAAACGGACACCATGGACACTTTCATGTGCTCCTCCTGGTATCACTATGCCTACGTGAGCCCGTACTGGAAGGCGGGCGAGACCATCGGGCCGGAGGACACGCCCTGGGATCCGGAAGCGGGCCGGTACTGGCTGCCCGTGGATCAGTACACCGGCGGCATTGAGCACGCCACCATGCATCTGCTCTACACCCGCTTCTTCACCAAGGTGCTGCGGGACATGGGGCTGGTGGATTTCGACGAGCCGATGACGCGGCTGTTCAACCAGGGGATGATCCTGGGCGAAGATGGCGAGAAGATGTCCAAGAGCCGCGGCAACGTCATGGCCCCCGACGAGTTGGTGAGCATCTACGGGGCAGATACCGTACGCGCCTACCTGATGTTCATCGGACCGTGGGAAGAAGGCGGGCCGTGGAATCCCCAGGGAATCGAGGGCGTGCGTCGCTTCCTGCACCGGGTATGGAGCGTGGTGGTGGACGAGCCCTCGGAAACCGCCGATGGCCAGCCGGCGGTCCAAGAGGTGCGCGATCTGCAGCGGAAGACGCACCAGACCATTCAGAAGGTGACGGAGGACGTGGAACGGTTCTCGTTCAATACGATGATCGCCGCCCTGATGGAACTCAACAACACCCTGATGAAGGCCAGGGAGACGGCGCTGTACGGCACACCGGCCTGGGACGAGGCGGTGGACAGCCTGCTGCTGCTGATGGCGCCGGCCATGCCGCACATCGCCGAGGAACTGTGGCAGCGACGGCACCCCGGTCCCAGCGTGCACCGGCAATCGTGGCCCGCATGGGACGCCGAGCTGGCGAAAGAAGAGGTCATCACGCTGGTGGTGCAGGTGAACGGCAAGGTGCGGGATCGCATCGAGGTGGCGGCGGGGATTGACGAAGCCACGGCCAAGGAGTTGGCGCTGGCCAGCCCTCAGGTGCAGAGGCACATCGAGGGCAAGAGGGTGCGCAAGGTGATCTTCGCTGCTGGCAAGTTGGTGAATGTCGTGGTCAGCTAGTCGCGTGGTCGCGTAGTCGTGTGGTCGGATGGTCGCGTAGTCGGGTGGTCGTGTAGCCGGGCTGACCATGTGACTGACAGAACCAACCGACCAGGCGACCAATTCACTGGTAATCCCCAAGCCAGTGGATGTGGGGGAAATCCTGGCGGACGGCGTTGTAGAGCCTCTCGTCGGCCGTCCAGAACTCCGCTTCCAGCATCTCGGTCAGAGCCAGATAGTGGGCATCATAGGTGGCAGGGCGGTTGAAGCGGACAGCCAGGTCGAAGGCTCTCAAAGAGATATTGGGTGGATGAAGCAGGCGTACCCCCAGCGCAAGGACCCCTTGGATAGCCTCCCTGGCGTCGTCCACGCTCATCAGTTTCCGCCGCGCCTTCTGCCAGATGGCCGAAGTGACTTCGAACGAGAAGAGGTAAGGGGCGACGATCTCGCGATTATCATTCAGCCATTGCTCCCACAAGGCCAAAGCGAGGGGGCGATCCGGTTCGGGGGCTACGAGTTTGATGGCAATGTTGGCATCAACGCAGACCGGTGATCTCGGCATCCCGCTCTTCCCTCATCTGGCGGATGTCCTCGACGCAACTGGGCATCTCACCATATTTCTGTCTGAATTCGTCCCCCAGAGCACGTAGCCGTTCGATACTCTCCAAGCGCCGCCGCCTCCGTATCTCCAGCTCCGTCGCCTCACTGATCACCTGCGAGCGCTTCCCGACGGGGATGATTCTTTTCACTTCTTCCCAGAGTTGCTGGGGAAAGACTAAGGAAACCCGCACTGTATCAGTCATGCATACCCTCCGTCAATACTTCCATTGTGTATTCATTGTACACAACACCGGTGTCCTTGTCAAACCCACCATGACAGATGAATGGCCTGCTACGGAGATGCCGCTGGTTCCGCCAGCGCGACGGCGATCTGCGCGGCCACGCGGGCGTTGTTTTCCAGCAGGGCCAGGTTAGCCCGCAGGCTGGCGCCGCCGGTGCGCTGGCTGACCTCGGCCAGCAGGAAGGGGGTGAGGGCCTTGCCGCGCAGGCCCCGCGCCTCGGCGGC
>JACNHM010000055.1 GCA_014383605.1 Chloroflexota bacterium | reverse complement strand
TTCGCGGCCTGGAGCTCATAACGGGCGGCGGCTATGAGTTGTATGACACTGTCGTGCATATCGCGGGCGATCCGCCCTCGTTCTTCTTCCTGAATGCGGATGGTCTTGGCCAACAGCGACCGCAATTGGCTGGCCTTGGCTGCGATCTCTTCGTTGGCCACCCATAACTCCCCGGTTCTCTCCTCGACCCTTCGCTCCAACTCTTGACTGAACTCCTTGACCCGTGTATGAAGTTCAGCGTTCTTTATGGCGCAGGTCGCCGAATCGGCGAACAGGCTCAACAGCCAGAGATCATCGCCGTCAAAGGGTTGCGCTGACGGCTCATTGAGGATAACGATTCCACCAATGATCTGATCCTGCCACTTGAGAGGCGCCCCCATGACCACTGTATGAGGGGCGCCGGCGAAGGCTTCGGCCCTTGATTCCCAGTTTTCGTAATCATTGACAATCAAGGGTTCGCCTGTCAGGATCACCTGGCCAATAACTCCTTCCCCGGGGCGCAAGGTCACATCCGCCCAATCTCGCCAGGTGTTGTAGCTGGCTGCATTGTAGATCGTTGCTTCCGCGGCGTCGTAGAGGAAGAGGCTACCCGCTTGTGCGCCCAAGAGGTGAACTCCTCGACGCAGCAGAGCCTCCAGCAATTCTGCCACATCCAATTCTGAGATCATGTCCAGTGAGGTCTCGTGCAAAGCGACCATGGCCTGATAACGTCCGCTGGTCTCCTGAAATAGCTTGGCGTTTTCGATGGCAATGCCTACCTGGTTTCCCACGATGTGCAAGACGGCGACGTCCTGTTCATCGAAGGCGTCGCAGCGATCGCTCTGCACGTCCAGCACCCCGATAACCCGCTTTCCGACGCGCAGAGGCACGGCCAATTCGGCCCTGGTCTCCGGGGTCAATTCCTCTGCGTGATAGCGAGGCTCCCGGCTGACGTCGTTGCACAGCAATGCCTGGCCGGTATGGGCCACCCACCCGCATATGCCCTCCTGACCTATCTTGAGCCGCAAGCCGCGCGCCATGATCAACTCACAATTCGGGCCGCTGGCCCATTTGAGCACCACGTCCCCCGCGTCCTCGTCCACCAGAAAGATATGGGCATGATAGTAGCCAAACTCCTCCCGGATCATCCTGGTCACTTCGGACAACAGTGAGTTGAGGTCCGACAGGGCTGTTATCCGCCGTCCTATCAGGCTCGCCGTCTTCAGATGCGCAGCGCGGCGGCGGGTTTCCTCGTACAGCCAGGCATTCTCAATGGCCGTGGCAACCCGGTCGCCAACAGCAGTCAGGATCTGTTGATCCCCGGGGGAAAAAGCACCCTCCTGACGGCTGGCGACTTGCATCACTCCCAGCACATACCCCTTGGCCCTCAGCGGCACGCTGGCAATAGACTGGAATCCCTCCCTGGCACAGGCACTGTCAGCCAGGGAGGACTCGTCCGCCAGATTATCTATGGCCAGAGCCTTTCCGACCCGGGCGCACCTGCCACACAAGCAGTGGCTGAGCGGCATAATGCTTTCTTCGGTCAAGAAATCTGCGGATAGGCCGTAGTGGGTCTTAAGCACCAGGCGTTCTCCCTCTACCAGCCAGATTCCCCCGGCCGGCAGGTCCATGAGATCCACCATCGTGGCCAAGGCCGCTTGAAGAACCTCTGCCAGGTCAAGGGATCGGCTCGCCGCCTCCCCGATGGCACTGACAACAGCCAAATCCCGGCTAGACACAGCCATTTCTGTTGTTGCCTCCGTGTTAGCCAGCACCCTGCAGAACTCCAATCTCCTTCAAGAGTTCGATACTCGCCTGCGCCTCATCCTCATCAAGCAGACTGATGGCGAAGCCGGCGTGCACGATGACGTAGTCGTCCACCCGCACTTCGGGCACGTAGGCCAGGCAGACTTCCCGCGTCACGCCGCCGAAGTCCACCTGGCCCATAGCCAGCAGGCCGCTGCCGTCAATCTCGATGACCCTGGCCGGAATGCCTAAACACATGTTAGTCTCTCCAGATACCGGACGTGGCTGCGCTGCCAGCCCCCATCGTTTCAACTCGCGCACCACGTTTTCCACCAGCGCGTCCACCGGCGGTGAGAGGTTCAGTTCCTTCTCCAGAACCCCGGGTGGCATTCCCCGAAGCACCACGTTCCGAAGGTACAAGAGCCCCCTGGCTACTGTGCCGCCTGGATGAGCTTGTCAACCGCCAGACCCTTGGTCTGCCCATGCTCTGTCCTCCTTTCCAGGTATCAGCGGTGTTGAAGAATAAGCGTTCCAGATCATACATCAGATGCTCGATCTTGTCCAAAAGACACAGGCCGGAGTAGTGCTCACGGTCTCACCCCCTCGCGATGTCGCACCGCCAGTACCGGGCGCCCGGCGTGTTCGACGACGAAATCGGTGATACTGCTTACAAAGTAGTGGCGCAGCCCCCGGGCCGCATAAGTCGAGCCCAGTGCCACCAGGTCGTATTCTCCCTCACGTATCTCGGACATGATCTGCTCAGCCACGGGGCCGTGACGAAGCCTGACCCCCGTCTCAATGCCCAGGCCGCGCAGCGCGTCGCGGCCAGCCTTCAGGCTGCGCCCCTGGGGTGTGTCGGTCTGGAGGAGTGCCCCCCAGGCGTCCTCGACCTCACGCAGGATGGGATAGCGAAGCAGCGGCTGGGGGACGACGTGAAGCAGCGTCACCCCCGCCCGGGCCGCTTGCGCAATCTGGCCCACGAGCTGGATCGTCTCGGCCGGGTACCACAGGTCGCCGCTGCACAAGAGCACGTGACGCAGCACCGGCCGGTCGGCCGGGACGACGAGGACAGGCGCGGCCACGTCGCGCAATACGCGCCGGGTAGACGGGCCGCGCAGCCAGCGCCGCATGCGGCCGCGTTCCAACAGGCCCACGACAATCAGGTCGTAGCAGGCCTCCGTCGCCTGGGCCACGATGGCGCGACGCGGAAGCTCCTGCCGGATGACGGTGCCGCACCTCAGCCCGGCAGCGCTCAGTTCGGCACACGCATCGGTCAGAGAGCGGGACAGGGTTGGCTCCCAATCGGACCGGACAGACGTTCCCAGCACAGTTACCTGGGCCTTCAGCAGCGCGGCCAGCCGGCAGCCGAAGGCCAGGGCCGGATCGCTGCGCGACGTCCCGTCAGTGCAGAGCAGCAGATGCATGTGGCCCTCCTAGCGGAACAGAATGATGCCGGCGAGCCCGGCTGCGATCAGGACGATGGCCGG
>JACNHM010000374.1 GCA_014383605.1 Chloroflexota bacterium | reverse complement strand
CCAAGGTCCAGATGGACATCTACCAGGCCGGCAACCTCTTCGCCTACGGCAAGACGCTGGGGGACTGAGACAGGGAGACAAGGAGATGGGGAGAAGCGCGACGGCAGCATATGGATGGGGTTCTATCACTTGGGAACATGGGGATTGATTCGGGTGGTGAGAGGTGAACGGAAACGGGCATCTGCCCCTGCAGGTTGAAGAACTCCACTTTCAATATCGCACCCGCCAGGAACCGGCGCTGCGCGGCATATCCTTCCAGGCCGACCAGGGCGAGCTGATCCTGGTAGCCGGGGCCAGTGGCTGTGGCAAGACGACGCTGATGCGCTGCGTCAACGGCCTGATCCCCCGCAGCTACAAGGGCGGGCAGCTCGCCGGCACGATTCGCTTGTTCGGGAAAGATCCCACGCCGCTGCCGCTGGCGCAGATCTCGCAGATGGTGGGCACGGTGCTGCAAGACCCGGAAAAACAAGTCGTGGGCAGCTACGTGCTCAACGAAGTGGCCTTCGGGCTGGAGAACCTGAGGCTGCCGCGCCGGCAGATCCACGAGCGGGTGGAGTGGGTGCTGGACTACCTGGGCCTCAGCCACCTGCGCGATCGGGAGACCTTCAGCCTTTCCGGCGGCGAGAAGCAGAAGGTGGCCCTGGCCGGCGTGCTGGCCATGCAGCCGGACATCCTCCTGCTGGACGAGCCGCTGGCCTCGCTGGACCCGGTTTCCTCTCAGGAAGCGCTGGCGCTCATCCGCCGCCTGGCCGACGAGGGCAAGACGGTGCTGCTCATCGAGCACCGCGTGGAGGATATACTCAAGGCCCGGCCCGACCAGGCGCTTTTCCTCAGCGACGGCGAGCAGCGCTACTTCGGCCCCACCGATGGCTTCCTGGCCATCGCCGACTACCGGGAACTGAAGCTGCCAGCGCCGATGGTGCTGAGGCAGGCGCGGGAAACGCAGGAGGAGGTGCCGCCGCCCCCGCCGCCCGCGCCCAGCAACGGTCGCCCGCCGCTGGTGGAGTTCGATCACGTCTCCTTCTACTACGAGCCGGAGCAGCCGGTGCTGCACGATGTCTCGCTGACCATCCGCCGGGGTGACATCATCGCCCTGTTGGGGCCCAACGGCGCCGGAAAGACCACGCTGGTCAAGCAGGCCATCGGCCTGCTCAAGCCGCAGGAGGGCGCCGTTCGGGTGGAAGGGCAGGACACGCGGCGGATCAGCACCGCGCAGGTGGCCCGCACCCTGGGCTACGTCTTCCAAAGCCCCACGCACATGCTCTTCGCACCCACCGTGCAGGAGGAACTGGCCTTCGGGCCGCGCAACCTGCGTTTCGACGAGGAGACCGTGCAGGGCAACGTGAAGCGGGCCATAGACATCCTCAACCTGCGAGGACTGGAGGAGTATCCGCCGCTGGCGCTGAGCTTTGGCCAGCAGAAGCGGGTGACCATCGCCGCCGTGCTGGCCATGCAATCCAAGATCCTGGCCATGGACGAACCCACGGCGGGCCAGGACTACCGCAACTATACCAGCTTCATGAACTCCATCCTGGCGCTGCGCGCCGAGCAGGAGGATCTCTTCTCGGCCATTCTGTTCATCACCCACGACCTGGATTTGGCCGTTGGCTTCGCCAATCGGGTGATCTTGATGTTCGAGGGGAGCATCGCCGCCGACGGGCCGCCGGAGCAGGTGCTGGCCGACCGGGCCCTGCTGCAGCGCTGCCGCATCGTGCCCACATCGCTGCTCGATCTGAACCTGAAGCTGCTGCCGGTAACCGGACGCTTTCACAGGGCGGAGGCGTTAGCGTCGCTGCTTGATCAGTGACCAGGTACCGGTGATCAGGTATCAGAGATCAGGGCATTCCTGATCACCGATCGCTGGTACCTGATACCCGGCCCGGAAAGGGGGTGATAGCGCAACACAATTGTTTCCCCGCCGCCGGGGCGATCGCTCCTGCCCCAGCGGTCCAGATCAGAGGGAGCGAAGAGATCATACTTCATGACGGCAAAAGGAGGAATTTGCCATGAACAAGTACGTCAAACCGATTCTGCCTCTCATCATCGGCATCGTCATCGTCGCCCTGCTGTTCTACGGGGGCGGTCTGGTCAACGCCCTCAAGAATGCCTCGCCTATCGGCGAAGAACTGGCTGGGATCACCAGCAGGGCGCTGGCCGGCGACACCGGCAGCTTCTTCGGCGGCTGGCTGGTGTGGACGATCATCGGCGCCATCGTCATCTACATCCTCTACGTCCTCTTCTCCGACCCCGAGTACTGGAAGATCGGGACACGAGAAGTGGTGATGATGGCCCTGGGCGCGGCGCTGTACGGTCTGCTCAGCCTGGCCTTCAACACCATCCCCGTGCCCTCGGTGAGCCTGGTGTCCCTGCGGCCTGTGGTGGCCATCCCCGTCTTCTTCGGAATCGCCTTTGGCCCGGCGGTGGGCTTCTTCGCCGGGTTCGTGGGCAACATCCTGGGCGACGCCCTGACCGGCTGGGGAGTGTATCCCGCCTGGGATATAGCCAACGGGCTGATGGGCCTCATTCCTGGCTTGGCGGCGATGTACTTCGTCCGCAAGCGCAAGGTGAACTGGCGCACCATCTTTATCGTCTGCGTCGTCGTGCTGGCCCTCGTTGTCTTGCTTCTCCTGCTCTTCCCCGACGTTTCCCATCCGTGGATGGATCAAACCATGGGCGGGTGGTGGTGGATCATGCTGGTGATCCTGGCCGTCACCGCGGTGCTGGCGCTGGTTCCGCAGGCCTGGCCCGCTCTGGCCGTCGTGCTCACGCTCGGCATGCTCATCATGGGCATCATCAACCGCTCCTGGTTGCTGATCCTGTGGTCGGCGCTGCAAGTCCTGCTGGTCGCTTTCCTGTTCACCCGGCGCCAGGCCATCACGGCCTGGCTGGCAAACGAGGACACGCGGCACATCGTCATCTGGGGCACGTTGGGGATGATCATCGGCTTCGGCTTCGCCGCCTTCGCCGACATGTTCATCAACGGCTACAGCTTCCTGACCGCCTTCCTGGGCGAGTTCGTGCCGGCGGCCGGCCCCAACATCCTCTTCTCGGCCATCCTGACGCCGCTGCTGTACGCCGCCTGGCAGCAGGCCAGAGGGCGCGCCGGACGCTAAATGAACTTCAAAGCTCAAACTTCAAACTCCAAAACAAGGGCCACATCACCCTGGCGAGCTTGGAAGTTTGAAGTTTAGAGTTTGGAGTTGTGTAGATGTTGATCACCTGGAATTACAAGGAACGAAATACGATCATCCAGAAGCTGGACCCGCGGGGGCGCATCATCTTTCTGCTCTGCGCTATGGTGGCCATCATGCAGTTCTGGGACCTGAGGTTCGTGGCCTTCTTCCTGCTGCTGGGCATCGTGCAGTTCGTGCTGGCCAAACTGAGCTGGCGCGAGACGCGCCGCTTCTGGCTGGTGATCGGCATCATCGCCACCATCCTGTCGTTGGCTACGGCGCTGACGGGGCGGGGTGAGGCCGGGGTGTACGCGGATACGCACTTCCTCTGGGAGCCTACGCCGTTCCACCTCCTCGGCCTCACCCTCAGCCCCCGCCTCAGCGCCGAGCGGGTGATGTACCTCGTCAGCCAACTCACGCGCATCATGAGCTTCGCACTGCTGGCCGTGGTCATACCCTTCACCATCCACCCCGCCCAGTACGGCATCACCTTCCGCCGGCTGGGCTTGCCCGACAAGCTGGCCTTCGCCGTGGACCTGGCTTTTCGCTTCATTCCCTCGTTGGGGCGGGATTTCACCGTCACCATGGACGCGCAGAAGGCTCGCGGCTACGAGCTGGAGCGGGTCGGCATAGGACTGATCGGCCAGATCCGCAACATGGCCCCGCTGCTCATCCCCATCACCATCGGCTCGGTCGTGGGAGGTGAAGAGGTCATTGACGCCATGGACCTGCGGGCCTTTGGCACGGGGCCGCGCACCTGGTTGAAGGAGCTGAAGTACCAACCGAGGGACTACGTGCTCATCGCCTTCAGCCTCCTGATCCTGCTCGGTTCGCTGACGCTGAACCTCCTGGACATCGGCGAGCTGTGGATGCCGCTGTGGCTGCAGCGGCTGGCAGGCTAGTTGCAGGTTCGAAGGTTGCAGGTTCCAGGTTCCCGAAGGAACTGCCATCTGTCAACCCTTCGGGCCGAACCTCTGGGTGGGGCCCTGAACTTTCGAGCTCTCGCATCGCAGGAATCAAGACGCCGAGGCTCTCGCCCCGGCGTTTTCCATTTAGTCTTGTCCGTTCCCCTCAGACCCCTTTCCCTCTTTTCCCTTCTTTCCCTTTAACTACAGCCACTCCGCCAACTCTCTGACACTCTCCAAGACCAAATCAGCCAGCCGCAGATCCTTCCGTTCGCCAAAGCCGCTGAGCACCCCCACGGCCAGCGCGCCCGCCGCCTTGGCCGCGCGCACGTCTACCCCCGTGTCGCCCACCAGAACACAGCGGGCCACGTCTACCGCCAGTTGCTGCGCGGCCTCCTGCACGGGTTGTGGATGGGGCTTGAGCCGCGGGCTGGTATCGCGGGCGATGACCACTTCCATCATTCCGCGCAGCCCGGCGCTGTTCAGAAACGATTCCGCTTCCGCCTGTGATCGAGTGGTGACCACTCCCAGACGATAGCGACCGCTCAGCGCGCGCAGCGTCTCCTCAGCGCCGTCTACCAGCCGGATCTCAGACGGGGGTACGCGGTGACGCCAGCAGCGCAGTCGGCGGCCCAGCCTGAAGGTCTCATCGTCGAGACCCAGACGGTCCAGCCAGGTGACCAGGCCGTTGACCGGTCTCTCGGCGGCCATCACCAGACGGCGGGCAGCACGTTGCGTGTCACGACCGGGGAAGAGCCATGCTACCCGGCCCAGCCGCTCTGCCCACTGCTCCACCAGCGCGTCGTCGGTTTCGATCAGCGTGCCATCCAGATCGAAAAACACCGCCTCCACCGGCTGGCCGGCGATCATTCCCTGCCTCTGTGCTTCCAATGCGCCAGCGGGCACGGCGGGCAGGGCAAAGGGTTCCAGGTCAAAGAGCTTGCGGTAGACGTAGCCACCGACGGTTTTTAGCGAAGCGATGACGGGGGCGGCCAGCAACACGCCCAGCAGCCCGCCCAGAAACGCGCCGCCCACAGCGCCGATGATGACCAGCGCCGGATGCAACCGCACCCGCCGTCCCACGATGCGGGGCACCGTGTAGAGGCTGTCCACCTCGAAAACGGCCAGATAGATCATCCCCACCAGGAAGGCAAACCAGAACTTGCTCAGTGGGAGGTAGGTGGAACCCTGGAACAGCGCCAAAAGCACGGCTGGGATGGCAGCGATCACCGGACCGACGCTGGGGATCAGCGAAAGCAGGCCGGCGATGAGTGCCAATGTGAGCGCGTTGGGCATGCCAATGATGGAGAGCACGATGGAGAAGACGATGCCGTCTATGATGCCCACGATGATGCTGCCGCGGAAGAAGCCGTTCCAGATCTCGGCCAGTCCTTGACCCAGTTGCCAAAACTCCGCCTCGTAAGCCGGGGGAATGCGCTCTTGCACCCAACGGGCGAACTTGTCCGAGTCCTTGACCATGTAGAAGGAGGTGATGAGGATGAAGAGCAGCCAGCCGACGGTGGAGGCGACGCCGAAGGCAAAGGAAATCGCGCCGGTGGCGAAGGGAGAAAGCAGATCGGTCAGAGCACTAGTCACTCGGGTGACCAGGTCAGCCGTGGGGATTTCCACATTGAACAGGATGAGAGGCTCGGTCGTCAACTGTTCGATGTCGGCAATGACCCCCTGTAGGTTCACGTTGAACGCCCGTATCAGATCCACCAAACGCGGCGTGATCCGCACCGGGGCCAGGATCAGCAGCACGATCAAGACAACGAAAAAGCCGGCCACCAGGAGCGTGCGCGGCCAGCGTGTGCGGCGCACGATCCAGGAGACCGGCAGACTCACCAGGTAGGCCAACATGATGGCCACGATCAACGGGGGCAGCAGCCGGCTGAAGCGGAAGAACACCCAGACAGCAGCAATCAGGCTGCCCACGATGACAATGCCTTTGGTCAATGGACTCCAACGGGTGTCCATAGTTCAGTACCTAACCTGCCAAAGCCTTGCACATTGAGCAAAAAAGTGACGAAAGACGAACGACGAAGGACGAATTGGTCACCGTTCCTTCGTCCTTCGTCTATCCATTGAGAATGAGGAGTGGCTCGTCCGGGTAGCTCTTACTCAACCAGGCCCATCTCGTCCGGTGGCCAGTAGGAAACCCAGGCTCGACCGAGAATCTCGTTGCGGTGAACGGGACCAAACACGCGGCTGTCGTTAGAAGCCCCGCGATTATCACCCATCACGAACACGTGCAACGGGGGCACGCGCACGGGGCCGTAGTTCCCCCCCGTGTCCCATTCCAGATATGGCTCATCCAGCGGGCGGTCATCAACGTATACGCGACCGTCGCGAATGCTCACCTCTTCGCCGGGCAGCCCCACGACGCGCTTGATCAGCAACTCGTCCTCGGGACGTTCTGGCCGCTTGAGAACCACGATGTCGCCCCGCTGCGGGCCGTGGAAACGATAGGAGACCTTCTCCACGATCAGCCGCTGGTCGGTATGCAGGTTGGGCTCCATGCTCAGGCCGTAAACTCTCGTCGCCTGGGCCAGGAAGGCATGGATGAACAGGGCAATGAGCACCGCCGGGATAACCGTCTCCAGCAGCTCGCGCCAGATAGCCACGATCCGTTTGCCCCAGGTCGGTTGGGGTTCAGAATCGGCCTGTTGTACGTCGTTGAGCATGAGGTTATCGCTCGGCATCATCAGTTGCCCTGTGGTCGTGATCAGCTATGGTGGGCATCAGCCGATTTCAGCGTCTTCGACGAGGCCCCCCGCTGTCACCTGACCTCGAGTCTCTGTCGGAGAAGTCGCCCGACCGGGGACGGGACGAGCGCTGCCCGCCGGAAGGGCGGCGGTCACGGTCACGTGCTTCCTGCGCCGACCATCCTTCCAGCACGGCCTGGCGGGAGAGACGAATCTTGTGGGTGACGGGATCAATGTCAATGATCATGACCATGATCTCGTCCCCCAACCGGACCACGTCATCCACGCTGGGCACCCGATAGTCGGCCAACTGCGAGATGTGCACCAGGCCATCCACACCGGGCAGGATTTCCACGAAAGCGCCGTAGTTTTCCGTGCGCACCACCTTGCCCGTGTAGATCTTGCCAATCTCCGGTTCCTCTACCAGTTTTTCGATCTCGGCGATGGCTGCCTTGCTGGCCAGGGCATCGGTGGCGGCGATGTAGACGGAGCCATCATCTTCGATGTCAATCTTGACGCCGTGCTCTTCCTGGAGGGCACGAATGACCTTGCCGCCGGGGCCGATGATCTTGCCGATCTTTTCCGGGTCCACGTGAATGGTCACGATGCTCGGCGCGTAGGGTGACATCTCCGCTCGTGGCGCCGGCAGCACCTCCAGCATTCTGCCCAGGATGTGCAGCCGTCCCTCGTGTGCCTGGTGCAGGGCCTGCTCCAGGATCTCGTAGCTGAGCCCCTTGACCTTGATGTCCATCTGCAGGGCGGTGATGCCATAGCGGGTGCCGGCGACCTTGAAGTCCATGTCTCCCAGGTGGTCTTCCATGCCCAGGATGTCGCTGAGGATCGCATAGCGACCGCCATCCGCGATCAGCCCCATGGCGATGCCGCCCACGGGTTGTTTGATGGGCACGCCGGCATCCATCAGCGCCAGGGTGCTGCCACAGACAGCGGCCATAGAAGTGGACCCGTTGGACGACAGCACCTCCGACACCAGGCGGATGGTGTAGGGGAATTCGTCCCTGTCCGGGAGCATGGGGGCCAGGGCGCGCTCCGCCAGCGCACCGTGTCCGATCTCGCGGCGCTTGGGGCCGCGCAAAGGCCAGGTCTCACCTGTGGAATAGGGAGGAAAGTTGTAATGGTGCAGGTAACGCTTACTCTCTTCGGGCGCCAGCGTATCCAGCGTCTGGGCCTCTCTGGGCGTGCCCAAGGTGGCGATGGTCAGCACCTGGGTCTCCCCACGAGTGAAAAGGCCGCTGCCGTGCGTGCGCGGCAGTATGCCCACCTGACAGGAAATGGGACGAATGGTCTTGGTGTCCCGTCCATCAGGGCGAATCCCTTCGTCGAGGATGCGCTGCCGCACGGTTTGCCTGAGGGCCTCGTCGAAGATCGCCTTGCCCTCCTGTGGTTCGAAAGCATCCTCGAAGTCGGCGGCCAACTCCTCTCGTAGCGCATCCAGCGCGGCGTTGCGCTCTTCCTTGGACACATCGCTGCCGATGATCTCGGCCAGGCGATCCCCTAACCGCGCGTCCACGGCCGCTCGCGCTTCATCTGAAGGCGCCCCAGGGGCAAACGATAGCTTAGGCTTGCCCAGGTCGGCGGCCATCTGCTGCTGAACCCGGATGACGTTCTGCATCTCCTGGTGGCCCAGCTTAAGCGCCTCGACGATCATATCCTCGGGCACTTCGTGGGCGCCCGCTTCCACCATCAGGATCGCATCCTCCGTGCCGGCCATGCGCAGGTCAAGGATGCTGTGCTCCATCTGTTGGGCCGTGGGATTGAAGATGTACTCGCCATCTATGTAGCCGACGCGCACGGCCCCCACAGGGCCAGCGAAGGGAATATCGGAGATCGTCAGTGCCGTGGAAGCACCGATGATGGCCGGAATATCCAGGTAGTTATCCTGATCGGCCGAGAGCGCTGTAAGGATGACCTGGACGTCGTTGCGGTAGCCCATGGGGAAAAGGGGCCGCAGCGGGCGATCCACGAGGCGGCAGAGAAGGATGGCCGCTTCGCTAGGGCGTCCTTCGCGGCGGAAGAAGCTGCCGGGGATGCGCCCGGCGGCATAGAGCCGCTCTTCGTAGTCTACGGTGAGGGGAAAGAAATTAATTCCCTCACGGGGTTTCTGCGAGGTTGTGGCCGTGGCCAGGACGACGGTATCGCCTGTGCGCACGGTGACGGCGCCGCCAGCCTGGCTGGCCAGCGTGCCGGTCTCGATGATGATGTCGTGCTCGCCGATGCGAGCGTTGAATTGGTACTTTTGCATTGTGAAGTCCTCTTACCTCTGATTCTGATCGGAGGCAGGCTATGCTGCGAGCCTGGCTCCTCGATTTGTGTGATGACGCACTGCTGAAAGCAGACGCGCCACACCCGCGACGGTGACGTCGCGGGTGTCTGGCGGGCGAGAGGTCAGGGACTGGAGACCATCACCAAATCCAAAGATCAAAGTTCAAAACCCAAAAGAACCTGTGACCCAGAGCTTTGAACTTTGGATTTTGAGCTTTGGACTTTGAAGTTGGTCACGCTCTCCAATTCCTGCGCCTCTAGCCGTTTGCCAGACCGCTCAGTTGCCGGTTTCTGACCTTTCCAGAACCGGCTTTCTTGTTTTTGTGTCTCGTCCTTTAGAACGCGCAACTCCTGTCACCGCTGATCTCATGCCGAGGAACAACGGTGAGCAGACTCAAGGTCAGGCACAAGAAACGAGCAGATCTCCTCTGCATCTGCTCGCCCCCATGGCCTTACTTCCGCAGACCCAGGCGCTGGATCAGACCCTGATAGCGCCGGTGATCCACTTTGCCGAGATAGGCCAGATGTCTACGACGCTGGCCTACCATCTTCAGCAACCCGCGCCGCGAATGCTCATCGTGCTTGTGTGCCTTCAGGTGCTCGGTGAGCAGACTGATGCGCGTGGTCAGCAGCGCCACCTGGACCTCCGGCGAACCGGTATCGGCGGGATGGGTGCGGTATTCCTGGATGATGGTTTCCTTTTCCTCTCTTGAGAGGGACACGTTCTTGTTCCTTCCTTTCTGTTTTTCATCTGTGGCAGCCAAGACACCGCTGGAATACCGAGGCGCATGCCCCAGTCTGCCAAGCGTCGAGATTATAGCACATCTCGGCGTGGTGGGCAAATCGCGCTCCCTGGCTCAGGAGCCTGCGTCAGACCGAAACGCACTCCCGACTGGCGTAGGGGCGGTTCTGTCACCTCGCCTCCGGCGGCTTCAGCGGCTGACGCGACCCCAACATAGTGCGAACAGCGGGCAATCGTAAGGAAGACGCAAGGAAAGCGTCAAGCAAGGCAGGGGCAGATGTGCTAGAATAGCAGACGAGAGATGTGAGCGTTCTCTCGTCGCCAAGAGCGCCAGGGGATAGCCAATCCCTGGCGCTCCCGTCGTTTCTGCCCCCAGTGCACGTTTCCTCGGTCGGCCTTTCTGCTATTCCTGTTTTCTTCAAACCGCCTTCCTGTGCTATAATGCTGCAACTGTATCACACCTGCCCGAAATAATGAGGAAGCATGTTTTCAAACCTGGATCTCCAAGGCATCATCATCTCTCTGGTCGCGCTGTTGATCTCCATTGACGTGCACGAATTCGCCCATGCCTGGGCCGCATTTCGCCTGGGCGATAACACCGCGCAGCGAATGGGCCGCTTGTCCTTGAACCCGCTGGTGCACCTGGACCCTGTGGGCACGATCATGATCCTCCTGAGCTCGCTGACCGGCTTCGGCATCGGCTGGGGCAAGCCCGTGCCCTACAATCCGCGCAACCTGCGCGTCGATCCACGCACAGGCGGCGGTCTGGTGGCCGTAGCCGGGCCTGTTTCCAATCTGATCCTGGCCAGCCTCATCGCATTGCCACTGCGGCTGCTGCCCGTGGAATCGCTGCCCGAAGGACTGGGGTGGGACATCCTCGCCTCTTTGGCCCGGATCAACATCGGGCTGGCGGTGTTCAATCTGCTGCCGGTCTTCCCGCTGGATGGCCACAGTGTGTTGCTGGGGGCATTGACCGCCGTGGGCACACGTTGGGCGCAGCGCTGGGCTGACTTGTGGGCGCGACTGCAGGCTCTGGGGCCCAACCTGCTGCTATTCGTGATCATCGCCGACAATTTCCTGCCCATATCCATACTGGGCGAGATCTTGACCCCTCCCATCATCACCCTGTGCCAGTGGATTTTTGGCACGTATGGCTGCTGGCGGATCCTGACATCCTGAAGCATGTCGGCTATCTGGTACCGCGTGCGGCAGTTCGGGCGGGCCTTGACGGCGCGGGTGGGGCCGGAAGAACAAGCGCTGGTGGCGCGCATCCTGCCGGCCCCGGCCGCAGACCTTTTCTATCGCCTGCCGCGGCAGGATCAACGGCACGGCCTGGACGTGCTGCACGCCTTGCGGCAACGAGGCGAGAACGCACCAGAACTGCTGGCCGCAGCGCTGCTGCACGACGTGGCCAAGTCGGAGGGCGTGCGTATCTGGCATCGGATAGCCACCGTGCTGTTGCGGGCGCTGTGTCCCGGCTGGCTGGATCGCCTGGCCTCGCCCGACCCGGCCCGTTGGCGCTATCCCTTCTGGCTGCAACTGCACCATCCGCAGCGCGGGGCCGAGCTGGCCGCCGCTGCCGGCTGTGCTGCGGCCACGGTAGAGTTGATCCGTCACCACCAGCGAACGGAGCAGACTGACCTGCCCTCGCCGCTGGACCGCTGGCTGGCGGCGCTGCGGGCGGTGGATAATGAACACTGAACAGGAGTTACGCAGTTGTCCTTCAAAAGGGTGGGTTTGACCGCGGAGCACGCTGAGAACGCCGAGATTTCCTGGATTTTCTCTGCGCACTCCGCGTTCTCGGCGGTAAATAAGTTCTGACTGCGTAAGTCCTGACTGAACATGGAGTGGGTGAATGGCAAAAACGAAGATCAGCATTGTCGGACTGGGCCTCGTGGGCACCTCTGTTGGCCTGGCGTTGAGCCAGGGCACCCGCAACTACGAGCTTGTCGGTCACGACAAAGAGCCGAAAGCCGCCGGCGCGGCGCGCAAGCGCAAGGCCGTGGACAGCACCGAATGGAATCTCATCAATGCCTGCGAAGGAGCCAGCGTCGTCATCCTGGCCCTGCCGGTGACGGCTATCAGAGACACGCTGCAGGTCATTGTGCCCTATCTCGACGAAGGTTGCCTGGTGACCGACACGGCCAGCCTCAAGACACCCGTCCTGCGCTGGGCCGAGGAGATCCTGCCCGATAGCGTCCATTTCGTGGGCGGCGACCCGGTCATCAGCGCCGCCGGTGCGGGGGCCGAAGAAGCGTCGGCTGATCTCCTGAAGAACGCGCTCTACTGCCTCTGCCCTTCGCCCAAGGCGGCGCCGGATGCCGTGCGGCTGGCCTCCGGCCTGGTGGAGCGGCTCGGCGCGCAACCCTATTTCCTGGACGCCGCCGAACACGACGGACTGATGGCGGCGGTGGATCACCTGCCGGCGATCCTGGCCGCGGCGCTATTGCGCAGCACCACGGGCAGCAGCTCCTGGCGGGACATGCGCAAGCTGGCCGGCGGTCAGTACGAGAGCAGCACGCAATTCGCCTCCGAGACGCCGGCGATCTTCCGTGACGCCTGCCTGTACAATCGCCAGAACATCGTCCACTGGATTGACGCCTACACCGAGGCCTTGCAGGAATGGAAGGAGACGATCATCTCCGGCAACACGGAGCAGGTCGAAGCGGCTTTCGAAGAAGCGATGAAAGCACGCCTGCAGTGGCTGCGGCAGCGGAGCAGCGGCCTGTGGGATGAGGCGGAGAGGCCAAAGACGCCCAAGGCCTCGGGCTTCTTCCAGTCCCTCTTCGGTTTCGGGGGCCGCACCACGCCGTAGCCACTGTGATGCCTTTCGTCTACATCGTCCAGTGCGCCGATGGCACGCTGTACACCGGCTGGACCGTGGATCTGGAGCAACGGCTGGCCGCACACAACGGTGGGCGAGGCGCCCGCTACACGCGGGGCCGCCGCCCCGTGCGGCTGGTCTATTGGGAACAGCAGCCCGACCAAAGCAGCGGGCAGCGCCGCGAGGCGGCCCTGCGCCGTCTCTCCCGTGCGGCCAAGCTGCGCCTCATTGCCGCCCACCGGAGGGATGTGGAAGAGGGAGAGGGAGAGGGAAAGAGGGAAGGATAGAATGCCCAGTTTATCTGTATGCATGCCCGCTTGACCCATCAGGGCGGGGGTACGGGGGTGTCCCCCGTGTCCTTCTGACCCGATCCGAGGAGCTATAATGCCCAGTTTATCTGTATGCATGCCCGCTTACAACGAAGAAGAGAACATCGCCGGCATGGTGACCGACGTCCTGGCCGTCATGCAGCCCCGTGTTGCCGACTTCGAGATCGTGGTGGCCAACGACGGCAGCAAGGACCGCACCGGCGCGGTGCTGGAGGAGCTTGCCCAGCAGCATCCGGAAGTGAAGCCGGTGCACCACGAGGTGAACCAGGGGTACGGTGCCGCTGTGTACACCGCCCTCAGCAGCGCCAGCAAGGAGCTGATCTTCTTCACCGATTCCGACCGCCAGTTCAAGCTGGAGGAGGTGGATCGTTTGCTGGCGAAGAGGAACGAAGCGGACATGATCGTCGGCTACCGCGCGCCGCGGCGCGATCCCTTCCTGCGCGTCCTCTTCGGCTGGGGTTGGAGCTCGCTGGTCACCCTGCTCTTCGGCTACACGGCCCGCGACATTGACTGCGCCTTCAAGCTCTTCCCGCGCACGCTCTTCGAGAAAGTCGGTCCCACCGTCCAGTCTCGCGGGGCGACCTTCAGCGCCGAGTTCCTGGTGCGCACCAAGCGCGCCGGCTACACCATCGCCGAGGTGCCCGTGAGCCACCTGCCCCGTGTGGCCGGCTCGCAGACCGGCGCCCGCTGGGACGTCATCAGCCGCGCCTTCGGCGAGCTGTGGCAGTTCCGCCGGCAGCTCTGGCGAGGGTAAAGACAACGATGCGCGTCATCGCCGGCAGCGCCAAGGGGCGCAAGCTGCTCTCGGTTCCCGGCCAGCGTACCCGCCCCATCACCGACCGCACTAAGGCCGCCCTCTTCGACACCCTGGGCCAGCAGGTCGTGGACTGCCGTTTCCTGGACCTCTTTGGCGGCACGGGCAGCGTGGGCATCGAGGCGTTGAGCCGCGGCGCGGCAGAGGCGGTGTTCGTGGAGATCAGCCGCCCGGCGCTGCGCACCATCGGCGAGAACCTGCGGTGCACAGAATTGGCCGAGTGGGCTCACGTGGTGCGCGGCGATGCCTTCGCTTTCCTGCAGCGGCCCAATGTCGGCCCCTTCGACGTCATCTACGTCGCCCCGCCGCAGTACCAAAGGCTGTGGGTCAAAGCCCTGCAAGCCATAGATGCCCGCCCGCCGCTGCTGGCCAAGGACGGCCAGGTCATCGTGCAGATCCACCCCAAAGAGCAGGAGCCGTGTGAGCTTGAGCGCCTGGAGATGGTGGACCAGCGCCGCTACGGCAGCACGCTGCTGCTGTTTTGGGAGACGATGGAACGAATGGACAAGTTTGCTCCTTGCGGGCAGGCTGTGGTATAATGGCTCGACTTTGCAACGGAGGAACATACCTGTGCTTACCTATTTCTACATCATGCAGATCGTCGTAGCGGCAACGCTTATCGCCTTGGTTTTGCTGCAGGCCCGCGAGGGAGGGCTGAGCAGCATCTTCGGTGGCGAGGGCGGGGTATACAAGACGCGCCGTGGCGTGGAAAAGACGCTGTTCCAGGCCACTGTCGGCTTGAGCATCGCTTTCTTCATCCTGGCCATCGCCACCGTCCTCATGTCCCGCTGAGCAATGCCTTGGGCAGATACATCCGTTGGCAAGCAGCCATCGCCTTCCTGGGCCTCGTGCTGCTGGCCTCCCTGCTGGCCTATTCGGCCTACTCCTTCACCACCACCACCCTCCCCGACCAGGGCGGTGTCTACGTGGAAGGACTGGCCGGCAACCCGCAATACGTCAACCCGCTCCTCAGCCACTACAACAGCGTGGATCAGGACCTCTGCGCGCTCATCTTCCAGGGGCTGACCGCCTTCGATGAGCAAAGCAACGTCGTCCCCGCGCTGGCGGAAGGCTGGGAAGTCTCTCCCGACGGCCTCGTCTACACCTTCCACCTGCGCCAGGACGTGCGCTGGCACGATGGCATTCCCTTTACGGCGGACGATGTGCTCTATTCCGTCGGGGTCATGCAGGATGCCGAGTTTCAGGGCCTCCCCGACATACGCGAGCTGTGGAGCCGCGTGCAGGTGGAAAAGCTGGACCAGCACACCGTCCGTTTCACCCTCTCCGAGCCTTTCACGCCGTTTCTGGACTACACGACCATGGGCTTGTTGCCTGCCCATCTGTGGCAGGAGATTCCGGCCCGACTGATGCCCCGCGCCCAGCTCAACACGCGGCCGGTGGGCAGCGGCCCTTTCCGCCTCACGGAACTGGACGTCACCCGGGCCGTCCTGGAGCCCAATCCCCACACCCGCGGCACGCCCCCTTACCTGGATGGGCTGGAGTTTCGCTTCTACGCGGACTATCAGAGCATCTATGCCGCCTTCGAGCGCGGCGATGTGGACGGCATCAGCCGCATCCTGCCGGGCGACCTGGCCTGGGCGGCCGCTGGCGAGGAGGTGAACATCCTCTCCGCACCGCTGGCCGGATTCGTGGCCATCCTGCTGAATCTGAACAACCCCAACACGCCGCAACTGCAGGAGAAGGAGGTGCGCCAGGCGCTGCTGTACGGGCTGGACCGGCAGGCCCTGATTGACGAGGCCACCGGCGGCGAGGGGCTGCTGGCGCACAGCCCCATCGTTCCCCGCACCTGGGCCTATCACGAGGAGGTGCGACGCTACGGCTACGATCCCGAGGCAGCTCGCGCTCTGCTGGAGGAGGCTGGCTGGCGAGACGGCGACGGCGATGGCGTGCGGGAAAAGGGGGAGCAGCGGCTGGAGTTCATCATCCTCAGCGACGACGACGGGGTACGCGTGCGCCTGTTGGAGATGATCGCCGCCAACTGGGCCGCTGTGGGGGTGCGCGCCGTGCCGCAGCCGGTGAGCTTCGCCGGGCTGGTGAGCGACTTTCTGTATCCGCGACATTTCGACGCCGCGCTGGTGAGCTGGGAGCTGGCCGGCGACCCCGACCCTTACCCCCTCTGGCATTCCACGCAGGTGGAGGGGGGGCAGAACTACGCCGGCTGGGCCCACCGCCGGGCCGACGAGGTCATGGAAGAGGCGCGGGTGATCGGCGACCAGACGCGGCGCATGGCCCTCTACAGGGAGTTCCAGGACATCTTCGCCGAGGAATTGCCGGCGCTACCTCTGTTCCACCCCGTGTACAGCTACGGCGTGCGCGAGAAGGTTCAGGGGGTGACGATCGGTCGCCTCAACGAGCCCAGCGACCGCTTCCGCACCATCGCCGATTGGTACATCGTCACGCGGCGCCTGACGGTGCGGGAGGCAGTGGAGCGCAACGTCCCCGGCTCAGCGGGCAGCGGGCCATAGGGCCAGCCCTGCCAAGACCCCGTCCTGTAAGTCATCCACTTCCTCAAACGTAACCGACCTGCACGTCGGTTACGTTTTTTGTACCCGAAACGTAGCCGGGCAGTGCTGCATTAGACCGCGGGTCGCTGTCTCCTGGCGATCGGCCGCAGAGGGCTTCATACGGTGATCTTTCTGGCGCCGACACATTAGTACAGCACGGCGTAAATGCGTTCCGGGTTCTTGGCTCACGGCGGACCTTAGTCCG
>JACNHM010000193.1 GCA_014383605.1 Chloroflexota bacterium | reverse complement strand
ATAGCGTCGGGAGCGGCTCCCAGCACCCTTTCCAGGTACACCCGTCGCTCTTCGATCTCGCGCTCCGCCCGCACTCGCTCGCGGATGTCGGTGAAAGCTGAGAGGACGCCGACGAATTTGCCATCCTCGAGCAACGGCCGGCCGCTGACGATGACCGGGATCACTTGTCCCTCCTTGCTCAGCAAGGCCATCTCGTAGCGGCTCACGATCTCGTGGGGCCGCTTCGTTAGCTCCTGCTGCACTTTCTCCACTTGTTCCTCAGACACGATGGTAGCCCAATGCCGACCGATCAACTCCTCGCGGGTGTATCCCAACAGCTCCCCCGCTGCAGGGTTGGCGAAGGTGAAGACGCCCTGAGCATCCTCGATCAGGATGGCCTCGGCTATGCCCTGCACGACGTTCTCGTTGAACGTCTTCAAGTGTTCCGTCTCTTCGAAGAGACGGGCGTTCTCTAGCGCAGCGGCGATGGCCCCTGCGACTTGCTGCAGTAGGCCCAGTACCTGTTCGGAGAAGGCCGCCGTCCGGGTGCTGGCCAGGTTCAGCGAGCCGATGAGCCGCTCGCCGACCATCAGCGGCGCGATGACCCGGGAACGCAGGCCGGCATCGTACAACAGGCGTTCGCCAGGGAAATCCAGCTCTGTGCTCAGGTCTTCGGTGAGATGCAGCCGGCCAGCCAGCGCGTCCTGCCCGGCAGCCGTGGCTGCTAAGGGCATCGTCACCCCTGCGCCCAGCGGTGCATCGGGCTGGTCCACCAGGGCGTACACAGTGAAGTTCTGGAGCGCCTGGTCGGTCAGGGCAATGCTGGCCCGGTCGAATTCGACCAGCCGTCTCAGCTCCGTGGCAACAACCTGAAAGACGTCCTGCACATCCAGGCTGGCGTTGAGGGCCTGGACGATGGCGTTCAGCGTGGCCACCTCCTGGCTTCGTCGCCTGGTCTCTTCGTACAATTGGGCGTTCTCGATGGCGATGGCCGCCTGGTTGGCCAACATGACCACCAACTCCAGAGTTTCGTCGGTGAAGACTGGCGCTTCAGGCGTCCCAATCGCCGTCAAGGTGCCGACCACTTCCCCCTTGATCCAGAGGGGGGCAATAGCCAGCGACCTGGACCCATGCTGTTTTGAGTGCTGCAAGGCTATCCCTGCCTGCCGGGCATCTGTCTGGACATCAGCCACCAGGGCTGGCTTCCGCTCCCGCCGCACCCAGCCGCTGAGGCCAGCCTCAAATTCCTCGAAGGTGAACTCCGTCAGATGCTCGCGGCTGTAGCCATGCCCGGTGGCCAGCACCATCTGTCGGGCTTCGGGGTCTACCAGCAGGAAGAGGCTACGGGCGGCGCCTGTCAACTTGATGGTGTTCTCGGCAATGGCGTGCAGTATCTGATCCAGCTCCAGGGTGGAGGTTAGCTCCTGGCTGATCTCGTGCAGAGTGGACAATGCCTTTACGTGTTGGGTGACCTGTTCGTAGAGCCGCGCGTTCTCGACGGCCACCGCGGCCTGGTTGGCGAAGGCCGCGAGGATGCGCTTGTTCCCCTCGGTAAAGGCCTGAGGTCGGAAGCTCTGCACCGAGATGACGCCCACGACCTTGTCCCTGGCAATGAGGGGGAAGCCCATCCAGGATCGAGTCCCCGGCTTGCCCTTCTGGGAAGGCGCAACCGGCTGACTCTCTCTTTCTTCTTCGATGTCGCCGATGAAAAGGGGTTTCCTGGCCTGGACGATCCAGGCCGTCAGGCCGCCTTCGTCGAGCTTCTTGGTGAACTTTGGCAGCCATTCGCCCTCTTCGACGAAGATATCGAAGCGTAGTTCTCCTCTCGCCTCATCGTACAGGGCGATGTAGAAGGTATCGAGGCTCATCAAGTGGTTGACCTGCTCGTAAATCGCCCTCAGTGTCTTATCGAGTTCCAGGGCGGAGGTCACGGCCAGGCCGACGTCGTAAAGGCCAGCCATCTCTTCGTAGAGACGAGCGTTCTGGATGCCCATAGCCAGACGGTCGGCCACCGCTTCCATGGCCACCACGTCCGCCTGGTCGAAAGCGTTGAGGCGAATGCTCTGCACGTCCAGAACGCCGATTATCTCATCGCCCAGCTTGATGGGGATGCACAGTTCCGATTTGGTCAAGATCACCTCTGAGAATCCCTTGACGTAATAGGGGTCCTTACTTGTGTCGTTGGCCAGCCAGGGGTTGCCGGTTCTGGCGACGAAGCCGATGATGCCTTCGTCTATGGATTGGCGATAGTCGCCCGGCGTCACGTGTTCGAAGCCGCCAGCTATTGCACGCAGCACCACCTCACGATGCTCCTCGTCCAGAAGTAGAAGGGCCACGTTGTAGTAGTTGAAGCTCTCTCGGATAGAGCGGGTCACCTCTTGCATCAGCCTATCCGGATCCAAGATAGAGGCCGCTTGCCCACCTACCTCATTGATTAGCGCCAGTTGGGCGCTTCTTCGTTTCTCCTCTTCAAAGAGCCGCGCGTTTTCAATAGCGACGGCGGCCTGGGCAGCAAAGGCCTCGGCCAGCCGGGCGTGCCCCTGAGTGTAGAACCCCGGCTCGCGCTTGTCCAGGGCGATCATCCCCACCAACTGCTCGCCGACCAGCATCGGCACTCCCAGCCAGGAGCGGCCAGCGGCCTGCCGGTGTGGGTCTTTTCGAAACGCCTCGTACACGGCCGGGGCGTCCTCCACGATGAAGGGGGCTCTGGTGCGGATCACCTCGCTGTTGGGGTTGTCGCCGTCGGCGGGGAAAGAGGTGCCCAACAGGTCCGGCAGGTTGGGAAAGCCGCGCCCGCCCACGATCTCCATGCGATTCTCTCTGAGCAACTGGACCGAGGCGGTGTCGTAGGGCGCCACTTGCTGCAACTGGGCCAGGATGCGCTCAATTACCCTGTTCCGGTCCAGGGCAGTGGTTAGTGCCAGTGCCGCCTCTCGCAGCGTCTCCTGCTCCAGGGCACGCTGCTGGGTCTCCTGGTACAGTCGGGCGTTCTCGATGGCGACGGCCGCCTGGTTGGCGAAGGTCATGAGCTTCTCTGCGTCTTGCTCACTTAGCTCCTCCCGTGTCGAAGCGATGATGCCGCCTACCGTCTTCCCCTTGGCCAGCAACGGCATGGTGAAGAACGTCCTGGAGTCCAGAAGCCTTTGCATGGCAGAACACACCGGCTTGCTCAAGAGAGGGCTCACCAGTTCGTAGAAATCGTGTTTGATGGTTGGCCGGCCATCCAGGAGGTTGCTCACGGCTTCGTTGA
>JACNHM010000343.1 GCA_014383605.1 Chloroflexota bacterium | reverse complement strand
CAAGTCCACCGCCTTTCTGCCGGACTTGGCAGTCCGGCAGGAGCAAACTTGGATTTGCTGAGTCTTGTGAAATGCCCAGGGAGAGCGGGAATGGCCAGCGGCCTGTTTAGCGCCCTTCTGCCTCAGCGCTGGCGGATCACCCGCGTGCCGGCGATGCGGTCGCCGCAGCGGGCCTCTTCCGCCGAGCGGAGGATGAGCACGATGCCCACGATGTTCAGCGCCGGCAGCCCGTCCACCACCCGCAGGATGTTCCGCAGCGCTCCTCTGGCCAGGCCGGGCCGGCCGCCACCATCAGTCCGGATGACGCGCAGGCCCAGAAGCCACTTGCCCAGAGTCGCGCCGGCCAGCCCTTCCAGGCCCACGAAGTACAGGAACATCACGATCAGGAAACCGATGCACAGGGGATCTGTGACCCACAGGCCGCGGGCCCAGCGGTGATCGCTGGGACTCATGATCCAGACGCCTTTGACCGCTCGTGTGATGGGGAAAAAGCAGGCGCAGAACAGCAGGCCATCGGCCAGGAGGGCCAGGAACCGCCGCCATAGGCCGGCGTAGTGGATCTGACGTTGCATGGGTGATCTGCTCCTTTGCCATATGTCGGGGCGAGAAGCGGTAGCAGGGCCGGCCCAGAGCGGTGCCGACCCTAAATGGGTCATACACCGATGGCTTTCCGCCAGACGTGGCCCGTGTATGTCTCGGTGAAGCCCAGGCTGTCGTACAGGCGGTTGGCGGGGATCATGTCGCCCGTTTCCACCACGACGTCGCTGGCCCCCCTGGCCCGCAGCCGGTGCAGTCCTTCCAGCATCAGGGTCTGCGCCAGTCCCTGGCGCCGGTGATCGGGATGTGTGCACACCGGCTCGAAAATGCCCCGGCGATTCGCCTCGTCGGTGCACACCCCGATGTAGGCAGCCAAGGTGCTGTCCGGCGCCTCGGCCACCAGGTCCAATTCCCGAACAAAGCAGGGGGCCAGCCGGGTGAACGTGTGGTATTCGGCGGCGTTGTGGAAGTCCCGCCCGAAGGCGGCGTTGAGCAGGTCGGCGATGCGCTGGCAATCGGCCATGTCGTCGGGCCGCGTGCTGCGCAGGGTGTAGCCCGCGGCCGGCACTGGTGGGGGGAGGAGTTGCTGGCCCAGGCGCAGGTGGCGGATGACGCCGCCGTAGGCGGTCTTCTCGTAGCCCCGCTCGCTGAGCAACCGCTGGCGGTGGGCGTCGTATTCGTAGACGAAGATGTCGAGTTGGTGTCGGGTGGAGGCCTGGCTGGCCGTGGCCAGGTGCTCCTCGGCCCAGACGATCATGGCTTCCTCGAGGTGGCGGTAGTCAGGGTGCACCTGCAGGTGGGCGTCCCCGTGACCTTCGGGATGCACCGCTCCGGCCAGTTGGCCGTCCTCCGTCTCCCACAGGTGTACCCTCGTCTCCCAGCCCGGTTGCCAGGCGCCAGTGGCGGCGTAGAAGCGCTTGCCGTCCCAGCGGCGAACGTCCCAGTTGAAGCCCACGGGCGTGATCGGCACGGTCTTGATCAGCAGGTTGCGCACCCGCCAGAAGTCAGCCTCGTCCCGCAGGGGGCGAGCGATGGTCCGCTGGGCGTGGGGTTCACTCCCCATTCGTTTCTCCGATCTCGGCCCTGCGCTGACCGCGACCAGGCAGTTCCTTCCGGTGGTGCGAGGAGCTGCCAGCTGCTGGCGCGCCGACATGCCGCCGACTGGCGCGCCGACGACGTCCGCAACGTCGTTGGCGCAGCCGCGCGGAACCTGCGCTAACGCCCACGCGCCAGGGATCGCCGATACAGTGGGCGCGGCGCGCTTGCCTGCCGCGAGTGGTCAGCGCGCCTTCTCACGGTGGATCAAAGCGCACGCCAGAATGTTAATCCTCTTTCTTGCCGGGCAGGAATCGATTCACCTTCGTTCCGCACTCTGGACAGGTGCCCCCGGCCATGCGGCGGCCATTGGCCGTCTCCGCGACGGCGCCATTCTTGATCTCGCTTCTTGCGACACTTGACGCATTAGCCTTCGAATTCCATTGCTGGCCTCCTCGTAAGTCTAGGGTGGGTGGAACTGCCACTGGAGCGCAGGCCGCGCCATCGGCGTTGCGGAGGGGCGGGCCAGTCTGCAACCTTGATTCTGGACATAAAAACGCCGCGCCCTGACTGCACAGGGAGCGGCGTTGAAGTAGAGTTGTCAGCGCCTGCGCGTGACCAGTTGACGTGTGGGCTATCCTGCACACATCCTAACACAATTCCCCTCAGATGTCAACTTTTTGAGACCTCAAAGCTGGCGTCGCCTGGCGCTGCTGGTGGCGTCGTTGGCACGAGTTCCACACGCTTACTCAGCGCAGAGACCGCCGAGCACGCTGAGAGAAACAGCAAGTCTCTGTGTGCCGGCATGTTTACGGTGAATAGGAGACAGCAAAACTGGCGGCTACCAGGCCACTTCCGTGTAAGGAACAAGCCCCCTTGCTATCCAAACATTCTCCGGCTGGACCTTGTAGAGACGAAACAGATGCTGGGCTGCCTCTGGAAGGATCCTGGCGGCTATGGGGTTGTCTTCCAGGAAGCGCTTCTGTATGGCTTCATCTTTCACCACAACGGCCTTGCCCTTGATGCGCACCTGCGAGGTCTCTTCCTCCTTGGCCCAGACGACTTCGACCTGCGGATTGGCTGCCATTTCGGCGACTTTGCGCGTGGTGCTGAAGGTGAAGAAGTACAGATCATCACCATACACATCTTTGATGGATACCGGCCTGACGCGAGGCGCGTTGTCGGAACCGACGGTCGCCAGGTAGCCAAACTGTATCTGCTGGATGAATTCGATCACTTCTTTGCGTGTCATTATGAGTCTCCTTCTTTACTTTGTTTTTGCAGATAGCGTTCGGTGGCTGTCTGGTCTGCCTCGCCCGTCCGGGGAGGGTTTGCCTATTCCAGAGCCTTTTTCAGTGTCCCGTAAGAGATGATGTCGCTGATGCCCTCGACGAATCTGATGTTTTCCGGGACACTGCTGGCCAGTGATCCTCGCAGGATGATGGGGGTCAGATCAAGATCCTGTGCACCTCGGTACGTGGACAGTACGCAATACTCGGCGCAGAACCCGGTGATGAGCACAGTGTCTGCGCCAAGGTCTCGTAGCTTGTCCTCCAGCGGTGTCTTGTTGAAGGCATTCCCATAGGTCTTGTGGATGCGCAGGTCCGAGGGGAGGATGTCCAATTCTGCGGGCAATTCGAACCCCTCTTCCCCGGGCACGAGTTTCTCCTCTTCGTCCACGTGTTGGATGCAGATGATCGGCAGGTGTTTCTCTCTGAAAAGAGCTATAGCCACGTTGATGTACTCGATGGCATCACTGAGGGAGCGTGCCGTGGTTGGGCTGAACGGGAAGAATTCCTTTTGGACGTCCACAACTAACAGTGCCGGCTTCATCTGAGCCTCCTTCTTGATGTGTTGGGTCGCTTCCTAGTGAATGCGCCAAGACCTCCTGGTAGCCGGCGACGGATCTGTACAGGGACGAGTTGTCGGGTGGTGTGACCATGGAAGCTCCTTCCTCCTGGGGCTATTCTGCAGAAGTGGCCAACTCCCTCCTGAGTGACGAAAGAGGCTTTGTCCAATCTCTAATCTCCAGCCGCCACCAGCTTCACGAACCGTCGCCTGCCCACCTGCAGCACCCGCGCCTCGTCGGCCACAGCCACCAGAGCGGCGATGTCGTCCACCCTCTCGCCGTCCAGCCGCACGGCGCCTTGCTGCACCATCCGCCGGCCATCGCTCTTGCTCCGCACCAGGCCGGCGCCGTGCAGCAGATCCACGACGTTGGCCGGCTCGGCCAGGCTGAACTGCGGCATCTCCGGCGGCAGCTCGCGCTGCTGGAACACGGTGCGGAAGTGCTCTTCCGCCTGGCGCGCCGCCTCCGTGCCGTGGAAGATGTCCACGATCTCGTAGGCCAGCCGCATCTTGGCATCCCGCGGATGCAACTGGCCGGAGGCCAGGTCTGCTTCGATGCGGGCGATCTCTGCCGGCGTCCAGCGGGTCACCAGGTTCATGAAGTTGGACATGGCCGCGTCGGGAATGCTCATCACCTTGCCGTACATCTCCTCCGGCGGCTCGTTGATGCCGATGTAGTTGCCGGTGGACTTGCTCATGCGCAGGACGCCATCGGTGCCCACCAGGATGGGGAAGGTGAGGCAGACCTGGGGGCGCAGGCCAAACACCTCCATCAGCTTGCGCCCGGCCAGCAGGTTGAAGAGTTGATCCGTGCCGCCGATCTGCACGTCGGTCTGCAAGGCCACGGCGTCGTAGCCCTGCATCAGGGCGTACAGGAACTCGTGCACCCAGATGGGCTCCCCCTTGGCGTGTCGCTGGGCGATCATGTCCCGAGCCAGAAACTGCTGCACGGTGAAGTTGGAGGCCAGGCTGATCACGTCGGTGAACGTCAGGTCGGCCAGCCACTCGGAATTGTGGCGCACGATGGTTTTTTGCGGATCGAGGACCTTCCAGGCCTGGTCCACGTAGGTTTGGGCCTTCTCTGCCACTTCCGCGGGGGTCTGCTGGCTGCGCGCCGTATCCTTGTCGCTGGGATCGCCGATGAGGCCCGTGAAGTCGCCGATGACGAAGATGGCTTGATGCCCCAATTCCTGGAATTGAGCCAGCTTTCGCATAGTCACTGTATGCCCCAGGTGCAGGTCGGGGGCGGTGGGGTCATAGCCGCAGTAGACGCGCAGGGGCTGGCCGGTGCGCACGCTCTCCTCCAGTCGCTCCCGCAGCGCCAATTCCATGTTGTGGCGGGTTTGCTCGTCACCAAAGTCCACCCCGCGCATGAGGATGGCCAGTTGCTCGTCAACGGGTTTCATGTTGTGCACCTCCAAGTCAAGATCAGGGGCCTGAAGGGTCTGAGGGTTCCCTCTCAGTTCCCTCAGACGCCTCAGTCCCATCAACCCTGTTCCTCCAGAAGCGCGTTGGCCAGCGCTGTCAGGTTCGGATAGCTCATCGTGCACGGCGATGGCGTGACCTCGACCTCCCCGTGGTTGATGAGCGCCACGTCCAGCCCGGCGCCGCGAGCGCCGTGGCAATCGTCCAGCACGTTGTCCCCCACGTACAAGGCCTCGTGCGGCTGGCAGCCGGCTCGTTCCAGCCCCAGACGGAAGATCTCCGGCGAGGGCTTGGCCACGCCCACCAGCGAGGAGATGACCGCGAAGTCGCAGATGCGGTCGAGGCCCCATCTGGCCAGTTCGTGGGGCAGGTTCTCGTTCCAGTTGGAGATGATGCCCAACCGGTAGCCCGCCGCCCGCAGCCGCTGCAGCGTCGGCAGCGCGTCCTCGAACAAGGCGTCGAAGGCGCCGTGCACCACGGCGTGGGTGAGCGGCTTCAGCATCTCGTCGCTGTAGCCGGGTCGCTGCCACAGCGCCAGCGTCTCCCGCAGCGTCCGCCGCCAGAAGCTGACGACGCTTTCCCCTGTGGCCCCCATGCCCACCGCGGCCTGCCGGTTCTGGGCGAAGGCCTCGATCATCAGCCGCCGCAGCGCCGCGCCGTCGGCGGCTATCTGAGCGTCGCTGACGCTTTTCGCATAGTCAGATAGGAAGCGGGCGAACAGCGGCGCATCGCCCCAGCGCAGCAGCGTCCCTCCCACGTCGAAGATGATGTATTTGTAGGTCATTGCTTGCTTCTGTTGGCTATTGTGGTATCAGCAGGTCTGGTGTTGGGCCAAGACACGTGTTGCGTGAACCGTGATCATGACGTGATGCGTGATGCGTGATCCGTGATGCGTGATCCGTGATGCGTGATGCGTGATCCGTCTGGCAGGCTCGCAGTTTCTGGCTGGCCAGCCGTTGGGTCGGGAGACGCTACGGGATCCAGGTTTCATCAGTGCTGCGATAACAAAAAGCGTGGCACATCGCGCCACGCTTCAAAGCAGGAAGACGGTTGGAATAAACTAGCGTATCCGCGGGCGCGTACGGTCAACCGGAAGGGGCGTAATCGCCCCCCGCATACGAGTAGCTTGGCCCGCGAACGCTGAAGTCCATCATAATGTGCAGATGATAGCACAAACCGCGGCCGCTGTCAAACTCAGATCACGTGCTCCTCGCCCACGCCGGCTTCGCCGCTGAAACGCTCCAGGCTGAACTCGGCGATGTCGAAGGTCTGCGGGCCGCCGTCGAGGACACACTCGGCCAGCGTCAGCCCCGTGGCCGGGCTGAGCATGAAGCCGTGGCCGCTGAAGCCCACGGCGCAGTAGAGCCCTGGCACGCCGGGGACGGCGCCCATCACCGGCTGATCGTCCGGCGTCACCGAATAGAGCCCGGCCCAGCCGCGGATCACCTGCGCTTCCTCGAAGAGAGGCACCCGCCGCACGCCGTGCTCGATGACCTGGACCATGAAGTCCCAGTCCACGGTCATGTTGAAGCTGGGCGGCTCCGCCAGATCGCTCATGCCGGTCAGCAGCCCTTCGCCTTCGGGCCGGAAGTACCAATTGTAAGCGAAGTCAATGGTCATCGGTGTCGTGCGCGGCAGCCTGGGGAAGGGCGCGGTGATGAACACCTGGCGGCGGTAGGGATGCGCCGGCAGATCCACGCCGGCCATCTGGCCCACCACGTGCGCCCAGGGCCCGGCCGTGTTGACCACGGCCGGCGTGCTGATCTCTCCCTGGTTGGTGACCACGCCACGCACAGCGTCGCCTTCCATCACGATGTCCGTCACTTCTGTCTGCAGGAAGATGCGCACCCCCAACCGGCGGGCGACGGCGGCGAAGCCGTTGGCCACACCGTAGGGATCGGCGTAGCCGTCTCGGTCATGGAACGTGGCGGCCAGCAGATCGTCCACGGCCAGGTGTGGCCAGCGGGCCTTGATCTCCCCCGGCAGCAGCCATTCCGTGGGCACGCCCAGTTCCCGCTGCAGGACCACGCTGCGGCGAAAGAGCTCCACGTTCGCCGGCTGGCTGAGCAGGAAGAGGTAGCCGACCTGCTTGAAAGCCGGATCGCTGCCGGTGATCTCCTCGAAGTGCTCCAGCATGCGCACGGAGTACTGGGCCATGCGGATGTTGACGGCCGTGGAGAACTGCTGGCGGATGCCGCCAGCGCTCAGGCCGGTGGCCTGAGTAGCCAGTGCCTCCTCTTTTTCCAACACGACGACGTCGGTGCAGCCCCGCTCGGCCAGGTGGTAGGCGGTGCTGAGGCCGTTCACCCCGCCGCCGATGATGACCACATCGGCTGTCCTGGGCAGCATGTGACCCCCCTGAATTCGTGATACTCGGTGTGCTCTGAGGGGATCACCAGATCCCCGCTTTTCGCCAGGCTCTGACTTGTTGAGCCGCCGGACATGGCTGTCCGGCAGGAGCCAGAACAGTTGCCCTGGGGCTATCGAACGCCACGCACAATCAGCGGCAGGTAGCTTGAGTAAGAGACCTGCGTAGGCGTGGGCGTCGCCGTAGGTGTGGCCAGGGGCGTTGCGCTGGGTGTGCTGGTCGGTGTGACCGTCGCCGTAGGTGTGGCCAGGGGCGTTGCGCTGGGTGTGCTGGCCGGTGTGACCGTCGCTGTGGCGCTGGCCGTGCTGGTCGGCGTCGGAGCATCTGCGGGCGTGGCCGTGACCGTCACGGTTGGCGTGCTGGTCGGCGTCGCCGTCAAGGTTCCTGTGACCGTCGCCGTCGCTGTGGGCGCAAACGTCGCTGTCCCGGTTGCGGTGCTCGTCGGTGTCACTGTAAGCGTGTAGGTGAAGAAAGCAGCCGGCTGCAACCCGCTGTTGGGAGAGTAGTCGTAGTAGTAGTAGACCATGAAGTCATACGTTTCGCCCTGATCCGCCCAGTATCTCGTGCCCCACTGGGACATCTTGCCGCTGGATTGTCCCTCGGGGCCGTAGGCCCCTGCCCAGTGTTGGGTTTCGAACAAACGCCCATCCGCTCTCTCAATGCCCAGACCTTGCACAACCTCCACAGCCTGATTGGTCCATGGGTGCTCGCTGCCGTGCTCGTATACCTGATCCCAGCTATCATCCCTCACGTCGTACCCCTGCCCTGGGTACTTCGCATAGTATACTCTGTACCAGCCGTACATCTTGCAGGCTAAAGCGCCCGCATGCAGCGCCTGCCATGCGCCGTGGTATGCCCACCAGGCGATCCATTCATTGGGAAGAACGTTCTCCACGTAGGAGGTGAAATCCACCGGCGGCAGGATCTCAACCACTTCACCTGTCACAGGGTCTGTGCGGGCCACAGTGATGGTGCTGGGGGGCTGGTGATCTGCCGCGTCCGCCTGAAGGCGCAGGGCCTTCCCTTCTTCAAGTGTGCCAAAGCCGTACCCTGCCTCAACTACCCGGTGCAGCGGGACCTCAGAAGCCTCGACGATGACCCACTGGCCTTCTTCGGGCGCCAGGACGTAGAGTCGGTAGTTCACGCCGTTGTAGAACTGCTGGCTTTGCTCTTCCAGTTGATAGTCAATGGCCACGACATACGCTCTGGCCTGGCCGTAGAGGGCGAGATACCTGTCCATCCTCGTAAGACCTGCCGCCACGTGGAGGGGGAGAGGCTGGGCAGCCACCAGGCGTGCGCTCACAATGTCCTGCAGGACAGGACGCGGCAGGCCCTTTCCTCCCCCCAGGAAGGCGTGGTTGCTTCTGCTCTCCGGCGGCCCCGCTTGGGCCGTGCGCAGGCAGAGGAAAGTTGACCAATCATGGCTGTCCTGAGCCGCGATGTCTGCCTCGATGACCGCTTCAGGTGGCGGCAGAGCGACCTCCTCGCGGCAACGCCTCTCCGTTGAGTCTGCCAGGATCACCGTTGGGCCAGACATCGGCGACACCCTCGTCGCTTGAGGCATGGCCAGCAGTAGAAGACCGATCGCCGACAGCGAGATTGATCTGGCTACTCTGCGTCCAATCTGCATGCCGTGCGTTTCCTGCGCAGTTTCGCAGGCTGTGATTGTTTCACGCCTTTGAGTTTTGGCTTTTGGGCTTTGCCTTTCCTATCGCTCCTCGATGGTAATGCTCTCGATGAGATCACCCGGCTCGGTGGCCGCTGCCGGATCGCGAGGCGTGATCTGCTCCAACACGTCCATGCCCTCGATGACCTTGCCGAAGACGCTGTGAACGTCGTCCAGGTGCGGGGTGGCATCGTAGGTGATGAAAAACTGGCTGCCGTTGGTGTTGGCGCCGGCGTTGGCCATGGAGAGCACGCCGGGGCCGTCGTGGCGCAGGTCAGGATGGAACTCGTCCTCGAAGCGGTAGCCGGGGCCGCCGCTGCCGGTGCCTGCCGGGTCGCCGGTCTGGGCCATGAAGCCGGGTTTCACGCGGTGGAAGGTGGTGTCGTCGTAGTAGCCCTCGTTGGCCAGGAAGACGAAGTTGTTCACCGTGTTGGGCACTTTGTCGGCATATAGCTCGATGACGATGTCACCCTTTTCGGTGTGGATGGTAGCCACGTACTGCTTGCTGGGGTCAATCTGCATCTCCGGCGGCGACGTGTAGATGTTCACTCGCTCGGCAGGTGATATGGCGGCCAAAGGACGTTCTCCTTTCTCGATGGGGGTGGCTGATGCCGCCGCGACTGGGGTGGGCGTGGGCGCCGCTGCTGGCTGTCGCGTGAACCACCACCAGGCCAGGACGGCGGCCGCGGCCAGCACGATGACCGCAATGCCGATCCACAGCCATTGCCGTCCGGTCAGGCCGAGCCAGCGTTGGGGTTGGCGCTTCTTGCTCTTGCGCGTCGGTCGTGGGGCCGATTTCTTTGCTGATGCAGGGGTGCCCTCGCCGGCACGCGGTTCCGTCGGAGGCCGCGACATCGCGTGCCGCCGTTCCTTCGCTTTCATTCGCTCTCGTTTCTTCTTGCTCATGGCGTCTCCTCGTGTCTATGTCATGGAGACCTGACAGGTTTTCAAAACCTGTCAGGTCTTGATGCTACATCGGTGCGCCGAGGCGGATGATCTTTTCGTCGTCCGCTCTGCCGGTGACGTTGACGGGGTCAATCACCAGCGGTGCATGCTGCACGACCCAGTCGTAGTCAATGACCTTGTGGCCGGTGGCGATGACCACCACGTCGCTGGCGGCGACCACCTCCGCTGTCAGCGGGATCGAAGCCAGCTCCAGCGGCTGGCGGTGCAGTGCATTCTGCCCTACGTGGAAGTGGGCCACGTAAGGGTCGTGGTAGCGCACGTGCCCGCCACCCCGCCACAGTAGCTCGATGATGCGCTCCGCCGGGGAGTTGCGGGCATCCTCGATGTCGGGTTTGAAGGCCACGCCCAACACCAGCACGTGGGCCTCTCGCAGTGGTTTCCCCTGCCGGTTCAGCCCCTGGGTGACGAGTTGCACCACGTGGAAGGGCATCTCCTCGTTGACCTCGGCGGCCAGCTCGATGAATTTGGTATGGAAATCGTACTCGCGGGCTTTCCAGGAAAGATAGTGGGGATCTACGGGGATGCAATGTCCGCCCACTCCCGGGCCGGGCCGGAAGGGCATGAAGCCGAAGGGCTTGCTGGACGCCGCCCCGATCACCTCCCAGACGTCAATGCTCATGCGCTCGCACAGCAGCGCCAGCTCGTTGACCAGGGCGATGTTGACGCTGCGGAAGGTGTTTTCCAGCAGCTTGGTCATCTCCGCCGCCCGCGTGGTGTTCACGATGTACACTTCAGGCGTCAACTGGCTCAGCAGCGCTTCCGCCAGCGCCGCGCAGCGCGGCGTCAGTCCACCGACCACCTTGGGCGTGTTGCGCACCGTCCACACCCGGTTGCCGGGGTCAATGCGCTCCGGGGAAAAGGCCAGATGGAAGTCGCGGCCGGCCCGCAGTCCGCTGCGTTGCAGGATGGGCAGCACCACTTCCTCCGTCGTGCCCGGATAGGTGGTGCTCTGCAGGATGACCAGTTGTCCTGGCTGCAGCCGCGCGGCGATCCCTTCCGAGGCGGCGACGACGAAGGAGAGGTCCGGGTCTTTGGTGGCGCGAAAGGGGGTGGGCACGCAGATGAAGACGACGTCTATGTCCTTGAGCACGTCGTAGTCCGTCGTGGCCCGCAGCCGGCCCGCCTGCACCTGCGCCGTCACGGCTTCGTCCGGGACGTCGTTGATGTGGCTTGCGCCGCGGCCAACAGCCGCCACCCGCTCCGCCGCCACGTCCAGCCCCGTCACAGGGAAGCCGACCTCGGCGAAGGCCACCGCCAGCGGCAGGCCCACGTAGCCCAGGCCGATGACGCAGATCTCTGCTGTCTGTGAAGCGATCTTCTCTTCCAAGTTCACAATCCATTCCTCCAGCTCGCAGGTTCAACGTTCGGTGTTCGGCGTTCAGTGTTCAGTCAGCGCCGAACCCCGAACGCCGAACTCTGAACTTCGAACCTTTAGCCCCCAAATGGCATCTGTTCCATCTTCCATAGTCCGGCGAGAGCGGCTAACAGCACCAGCCCGCCGACGACGTACCCTTCGATCACCGTGGCCTGGGTGACGAAGACAGCCACCACTCCCGCCGCGCCAGCGATAAGGTAACATATGAGCACCGCCTCCCGGCGCGAGCCGGTCAGGCCGGCCAGCCGGTGCGACACGTGATCCTGGCCCGGCGTGGTGAGGGGGTTCTTGCCTCGCCGCAGACGGGAAAGGGTCACCAGGGTCGTGTCGAAGAGGGGTAATCCCAGGACGAGGACGGGTATCATCCAGGTGACGAAAGGAACGTTATCGGGGAAGCGGAGCTTGATGCCCACGGCCGCGAGCATGAAGCCGATGAACAGGGCGCCGCTATCGCCCATGAAGATGGTCGCCGGGTTGAGGTTGTAGACCAGGAAGCCGATGCAGGCGCCCAACAGCGCCGCCGCCAGCGCGCCCACCAGGTACTGTCCGCTCATGGCCGCCAGCAGCAGGAAGAACAGGGCGGCGATGGCCGCCACGCCGCCAGCCAGGCCGTCCATGTTGTCCAGCAGGTTAAGTGCATTGGTGATGACCACCACCCAGAGCATGGTGGCAGCGCCGTTCAGCACGGGGTGGCGCAGCACCGTGATCTGCACGCCGGAGAGCAGCAGGATCAGCGCGGCGGCGATCTGGCCCAGGAGCTTCACCCAGGCGGGCAGCGACCGCCGGTCGTCCCACAGGCCGAGGAAGGAGACCAGCGTCGCTCCCAGGAAGATGCCCACCACCTGGTTGACGTAGAAGCGATCGCCCAGGAAGACCAGGGCCAGGATGAAGGCGGCGAAAATGGCCACGCCGCCCAGCCGGGGAATGGGGATGGCGTGGATCTTGCGGTCGCTGGGTTGGTCGAGGACGCCCGCCCGCTGGGCCAGACGTCGTGCCAGCGGCGTGGCAGCGGCGGCCAGCCCCAGTGCAGCGACGATGATGAGCATGTAAGTGGTCATGGAATCTCTTCCAATGGCACCAATACCTCTTCGGGATGCAAATATGGCATGACCTCAGCAGCGTCTCGGAACCGTTCATCGTAAGCTACCAGAGCATCACAGCTCTGCAACAGGGCGACGATAACGTGGGTTTCGTCTGAGGCGTCTCTGATGGCAAACCTCCGCCTGTGTACCAGTCTCTCCATGCGAGTAAGCAGGGGGACCAATTTGACTTCGTTAGTCAGCAGATCTCGCACCGCCAAACGGGCAACGTCGCCAGTTACTTCCGGTGGAAAGTTGTGGTAACAGTATGTGCAGATCTCTTGGATGGTGTACAACGAGACTACGGCTTCGTTTTGGTGGGCATTGATGCTTTCAAAGAGTTGGATCACATGGGCGAAGCGTTCGGCTTCCATCTCCTCCCCGAAGAGGAGGACGTTGCATACTGAGGCATCGAGATATACGCGCATCACGCCACCGCCATTTCCTCGACGTATTCACTGACATATCCAGTGTCTTCTCTGCTGCGATGGAGGATATCGGCAAGGGCATCAGAGAGCATCAGGGCGATTACGGCCAATCCCTGATCTTCAAGCAGGGTTTGGGTTTCTTCCTTGGCCTTGCGTGTCGCGTCTAGGATGTCATCGGCCTGCATGTACGGAAGATAGTCCCTTAGCGTCCTCTTCGAAGATTCTTCTTCATACGTCTTCAGGCCTTCTTCAACAACGTGTTGGATGGAGGAAGCATCCAATGATCTCAATTTCCTCGCCAATTCCTCCGGCAGCTCGATTGTTATACTCTTTTTCATCAGAGAACCTCCATGACTTTGTGTGATGGCGGGCAGTGGAGCATCACAGTCACTTTTGCTGAATCTGCTCCTCGATCTGGCGGATGAGCGCGTCCACCTGTGGCTTTTCGTTTTCCGGCGAGAGATCACGCGCGGCGCGGGCGTATTCCAGGGCCTCCTCCA
Organism: Chloroflexota bacterium; assembly: GCA_014383605.1. Next base: position 3,333 of record JACNHM010000343.1, on the reverse strand, counting down.
ACTCGCCGGCTTGCTGATGGAGCAAAGCCAGGTTGCGGGTGCTGGCCAGGTCCGTTGGCGCCAATTCCAGCACTGCCTCGTTGGCGGCGATGGCCTCGGGCAGTCTGCCTAGCTGGGCATAGACGTAGCCCAGGCCGCTGTGGCCCTGCACCGAGCGCGGGGTCAGTTCCACCACGTGTTCATAGGCTTCAGCCGCCGCGTCCCAGCGCTGCTGTACCCGATAAAGCTCGGCCATGAACAGATAGGTCTGGTCGTATTCCTGATCGAGGGTGAGCGATTTTTGGTACAGTTCCTCCGCCTTCTCGTAGTCGCCCAGCGCCTGATAGACCAGGCCGTACTCGTTGTAGAGATGCGCCGAGTTAGGACTGAGGGTGATGGCCTGCTCGTAAAAGACCAGCGATTGCTGCCACCTGGCCCGCCGTTCGTCGGGATCACTGGTCAGCTCGCCCCAGCCGCGGTACAGCCGCCCCAGATTGGCTGTGTGATCGGTGTTGAGTGGGTTGAGCTGGCGGGCGCGGGTGAGGTCGGCCAGGCTGCTCTCCAACATCTTCTGGCGTTCGGCGGGGTCGGTGGTCTCTTTGGCCTTCTCCAGCTCGGCGCGGCCGCGAAAGAGGTAGTAGAAATCCTCATCGTTGTCCACTTCCAATGCTTTGCTATGCAGGGCGATGCTGTTGTCCCATAGCCTGGCGCTGTCGAAGCTCTGGCCCTGTTTGTAGTAGATGTCGGCCTTGACCAGGCTGACATTCACCGTGATGATGAAGATGGTGAGCACAACGGCGGCCACTGCTCCGGTCAGGCCGGAGACCCAGCCCATGCTGCTCCAGCGGCGCAGCGGCAGCGGCCCTTTCCACCAGATGGCCGAGCCCAGTAGCAGCAGCAGGACGAAAGCGCCCGTGTAGTAGGTGGTGATGTTGTTGGCCAGGTAGTCCGGCACGGCCCGTGTGGGCAGGAGCCGGTTGGCGTGGATCAGCCCGTAGACCAGGAAGGTGCCCAAGGACACGGCCGAGTAGAGGGCTGCCGCGGGAAGCAGCCAGGTTCCTGTAGCCGCCTTGTGTTCCGTGCTGCGTCTTTTGGCTACGGCCGCCAGGGCCAGCAGCAGGCCTATCAACCAGACCAAGAAGATCAATCCCAGCAAGGCCACGCTGGGCGCTCGCTCCTTTCCCACCACGCGTGTGGTGAGCGAGTTCCAGAAGATGCCGAAGGGCCGCAGTCCCTGCGGCGTTTGATTGGTGACGTAATCGTAGTCCAAAGTGAAGAAGATCACTGCCGTTAGCAGCCCGTAGACGAGGACGTCCATCACCGTCTGGGTCTGGGCTGAGCGCTTTCGGGCCATCGCAGCACGTCGGGGTGACTTACGTCCTCGCCGGCGTCTGCCGCGGCGTGGCGGCGCGGGGGACTCTGCTCGTTCCGTGAGCGTGATCTCGGCGTCCTCCAGCGGCAGCCAGCCCAGCCCCACGATCACCAGCACGGCGGCCAGGGTCCAGAAATAGGTGCGCGTGGCGGCGATGGCGATGCCGAAGTGGATTTCCACGAAGTGGGCGACGATGGTGGCCAGCAGGGTGATGATCAGCAACTGGCGGCTGATGCTGCCTTCGCCCACGCCGCGCCCGGCAAAGGCGGCGATGGTGACGTAGATGACGAAGCCTAAGATCATGCCCGCGGGCAGGGCCACACCGGAAAGCCGCCAGGTGCCGTCGGCCAGCCGGAAGCCCAGCACAGACAACAGCCCCAGGCCAAACCAGAGGCCCAGAAAGGCCGCCAGATGGCGGCGGTTCTTGATCGCACCCAGCCACTTGAGGCTGAAGTAGAAGAGGCTGGTGAACAGACCGATGTAGGCGGCGAAGCCGAGGTAGCCGGTGATCACCAGGGCGTCGAAGGTCTCGTTGTGCGAACGGTCCGGCGAGGCGTTGCGCGCTTCGTAGTGCGCCAGGTCGGGCTGGTAGAAGCGGTTGTAGGCCATCCACATGGCCTCCGGCCCGTGGCCCACCAGCGGCCGCAGGGCGTTGAATGGGTCTGGCCCCTCGTCGGGATAGGTGATCGGCTCGTGGGGCACGATCATTTCCACAGCACCTTCCCAGATGAGCGTGCGCACGCGGCCGGTGCCCCGGTCCAACTCGAAGACCCGGCCCAGACGCCCGACGTAGGGCAGATTCTGGAAGCTGCTCAACGAGCTGCCGGGCAGGTTGATGGCTACCAGGAAGGCGAAGCCAATGACGGCCAGACCGATCCAGCCCATCCAGAGCCAGCGCAACTGCTTGGCTCGCTGGCTCAGGGTGATGAGAACCAGCAGAACGAAGACGTACAGCCCACCCAGCAGCCCCAGCCAGGGCCCGCGGCTCTGAGTGAAGAAGATGCAGAGAAGTTGTACGACGATGACGAAGAGGTAGCAGCCAGCCTGGATGGAATCGGCCACGCTGCTGCTTTGCTCCATCAGCAGCCTCCGGAAACTGCGCAGCAGCCGGTCCACGGTCAGGAAGAAGGCCATGATCAGATAGGCGGCAACGAAGATGGAGTTGCCCATGTTGGAAGCCACCCGAGTCTCCACGTCGCCGCCCCAGGGGAGCGGATCGAGGCCATAGTGCTGCACGATGCCGTAGATGGAGATGGGCAGGCTGGTGAGGATGATGGCGTAGATCAGCCGCTCCAGTTGCTCACGGCTCCGCAGGTGGCCCAGCACGAGGAAGAAGATGATGATGTAAGAGAAGGTGGTGTACGTTCCCTGCAAGCGCTGATAGGAGCCCCACCAACTGATGCGCGGGGACAGCGAGAAGACAGTGGAGATCAGATAGGCCAGCACCAGTAGGAGCGTGGGCAGCACCAGCGGCGTCTTGCGGATGCGTGCCCAGGGGCCGGGGCGGGCGGTAGCTTTCTCCTCGTCCGTCGTTCGGCTGTCTGCCCTGGCCAGCGTCGTTTCGATGAATTTCACCAGCCAGGCGCCAGCCATCACCAGGGCGATGGAGCGCAGCAGGCTCAGCTTGTCCGGCTCGAAGACGCGGGCGGAGTAGACGTTAAAGAAGAGGGGCACGATGATCAGTGCCGCCAGCCATCCTGCTTCGATGATCGCTTCACACCACTTGCTCAGTTTGGTCTGCATGGATGCCTCTCTGGCGAAGGTAGCTATCGGCGACAGCATCTCCGCCTAAGGCCACCAGCCCTGTCAGTCCAATCAAGGTGGTGGCAGAGGTACCGCTAAAGCACCACGACGGGCGGCGGCAAGGTTGTTGACCTTGGCAAACGCTGTTCCGTCCGCCGCCTGTTCGTGGTGCGTGTGTTTGCGAACGCGCGTGTTCATTGTATCGTTGTAACGTGCGGATAGTTCAGAATCTTGTCATC
>JACNHM010000056.1 GCA_014383605.1 Chloroflexota bacterium | reverse complement strand
ACCATGTTGGTGGCCCAGGTGAGGGTGGCCAGGTTCACCAAACCGATGCCAATCATCCGCTCACGCCGTCGCTGCGTTTGTCCGGTCAACTGTCGCACCTGTTGCCACTTAGCTTTCTGTGCAAACGCGCCAGGCGGTGTTCCAAATCGGCCAGCCATCGCCTGCGCTCGTGTCGTGGAAAATCGGGCGCGTTGACCAGGGCGATAGCCGCCTGCGTCCACTGTGCGGCCTCGGCGTAGTCACGCTGCTTATGCTCGTAGAATTTGGCCAGTTCGACGTGGGCGTAGGTCTGCCCGTTGCGCGCCGCCTCGCGCCACAACGCGGCCGCCGCCGATAGATTGCCGTGTCGCTTCTGGGCGAAGGACAGCCGCCGCACTGCGTCCCAATGATTCTCCTCGGGTAGATCGCGTGTCAACCCGTGTTCGTACAACTGCACCGCCTTCTCCAGACGCCCCAAGTCCTCAAATAGTTTTCCCATGGCCACCAGGTCCAATCCGTGGACGGCGGCCCCGCCGAGCGGATCGTCGAGCAGCCCCGCGACGTGGCTCAGGAGCGCGGCCAGCGAGAGCACGTCAATCGCGTTGTGATAGAAGACGCTTTTCATAGATCGGGCGTCGCCGCTGCGCAGGTAGCCAAAATACAAGCTGGGGATCACCCAGCCGGGGACGTCTTCCTGGTCACGAACCAGGCCCAGGATGTGCTCCTCAAGGTAGCCCAGCGCGCGGCTGGGGAGGCGATCCCGCCACAATCGTCTCGCCAGCGGCAGCAGATCGAGATGAGCGAGGGACGCCAGGGGAGATTGCGCGCCATTGGTGATGTAGCGGGTGTTCAAAAGCGGCACGTCAAACCCCTTGCCGTTGAACGTCACCAGCGCCCGGCAGGGCTGGAGAAACTCGGTCAGCGCAGCCAGCAGCGCCGGCTCCTCTGCCGGATCGCGCATGAAGAACTGGGCCAGGTGAAACTCCTGCCCATCGTAGCGGCCGACTCCGACCAAAAAGGCGTAGGTTCCAGTGCCGCCGGATAGCCCTGTCGTCTCGGTGTCGAGGAAGGCGAGGCTCGGTCGGAGACCTTCGCCCATCGTCGGGAGACCTTCGCCCATCGTCGGGAGACCTTCGCCTATCTCGGCGAGGCGTGGTTCGCGCGCCCACTCGGCGATAACGTGCAGGGGCGCCGTGACCTGCAACGTGGCGCATCCATGCCGGTGCCCAAGCGGGTACCGCTGTTCGACGAGGTAGACCTCGCCATGCGGCGTCTCCTGAAAGCGGCCCGGCACGACCCGTTCGATGGGATAAGGTTTGCGCGGCCGGGGCGGCGGCAAATCGCGCGCCCCAATCCTCACGCCCAGCAATTTCAGTTTATCGGATAGAGAGGTAGTTGCCATAACTAAAAGATGACCACATGACTCAACCGGCGCTCGCTGACGTTTGTTTCTTAGTGGTCTCCCGTGGCGCGGTGCGTCATCCGTAGGGGCAGAAACGTTCGTAGTAAGCCACGTAGCGCAGTTTGCGGAGTGGCATTCTGTGGCGAAAGCAACGGCACTCCGCTTTGCTACGTGCCTGACTACGAACAAGCACTCCAGTTTCTGAGTAGCGGAGCGAAGCAATCTCCCACACTCGCTACCCGTCACTCGTCACTCCAAAGGTATCCACCCAGGCGCCGGGCGAGGAGCAGGCTTGCGTCCGTAAAAAACGTCGTCCATCCACAACACCGCACGCCGTGCAGCGCCCGACCGCCGGACGGTCCAGCGCACCAGATTGTGAACCGGGTTGTTCGGGTGGGAGTAGGGGCAAACGGCCATACAGCGCGCACAATCTGTGCCGACGCGGTTCCAATAGCGGAAGCAACTGTCGGCGTCAATGCGCCAGCGCAGCGCACCGTCTATCTCCTCTTGATCACCCTGGGGAATGGACTGACCGGGACAGGTCTCGGCACACTTCTGGCAGATGCAGCAGAAGTCAATCACCGACGTATCCTCGTCGCGCTGATCGGGGATCAACGGCAGATCGGTAGTCACCACCCCCAGACGCACCCGCGGGCCCAGTTCGGGCGTCATCAGCAGCCCCATCCGACCGATCTCGCCCAGGCCAGCGTCACGAGCCGCCAGCGGCGCGATGACGCGATAGTTGCCATCAATGTGGGCGCGGGCCGGGTAGCCCAGCGAGCGGATCAAATAGCCCAATTGCAGCGCAATCTTGGCTGCCTCGACGTACTGCCGCGCCGATTCCATCACTGTTGGTGCGTTGGGAGCCGTCCCCGTGACGGCGTGATCCATCTCGACGGTGAAGGCGATGGCATAGCGATGTTCGAGGGTGATGGGAGCGCCATACTCGCCGCTCCCGCGACCGATGTGCGAGTAGACGTGGTAAGGCTGCAATTCGGCGATGCCCACTGTGTACGCGCCGTAATAGCGGGCCAGACCCTTGATGTAAGACGTCATCTGAGCTGCCGTGAACTTCGAGCGGTCTGAAGCTACCGGCCCATCCACCTCTTCCCGCAGCGCGCCGGTCAGGCAGAAGCTCGCCTCGGCCGAGGCGAAGGCCAGCGGATTGGCCTTGCTGGCGTTGAGTGAGAGCAGCCCTGGCAGGGCGCGGATTTCGTCGTCAACGGCCCGGTTTTCCGGGCGCATGGCATAGTAGGCCTCGTATTCAGGGCTGCCCGGCGCCAGACGCGCGCGGGCGAACATTATGTCACGCTCGTCGAAGCGTTGCCTGGGCACATCGTTGCCGCGCTCGACCCGACCGATGGGCAAGAGAAACAGAACTATTCCCCCGCCGATAGTCACACCCAAGATAACCAGTTTGACCGCTACTGGCAACAGGAAGGCCAGGAAAAGAGACAGCGAGGTCAATGCCGCCGCCCCAAACGCGACCTGCGCCGCGCGATGCTCCCCCTCCCTAACCGAAAACAGTCCAAATGCGCCAAAGCCGAACAACATGATAAGCCCCAACGTAATCAAGCTGATTGTGGTGGCTGTGTCCATTGCATGTTCCTTTTTGTCCCAGTAGAATTTCGCTCGGCCTGGATTCCTTCGGCATTGCTCAGGACAAGCGCCAGATCCAGGCCAAAGGCGGGGATTTGGCAATCCCCTCAGAGCAGCTTTGGAGTCACGGGGTCTGCTGACAGGGCCTCCAAAATCGCCAGCGTCTCCTCCTTGCCACCGGCGCCTCCTTCGCCAGCCGGGCCGACGCACGACGGGCAGCCGTCGGTGCACTCGCAGGCGGCGACCAATTCGTAGGC
>JACNHM010000057.1 GCA_014383605.1 Chloroflexota bacterium | reverse complement strand
GTGCCCTCGAAATAGGTGCGGGCCTGGAGAAAGCCCCAGGTGCCTACCATCTGCATGGCCGCCGACCCGTCGCCCAGAGCGCCCCAGACATCGGCGAACAGTAGCGAGTAATAGATCTCGCGCCCGCCGGAGAACCAGCCTCGATCCATGTAATCTTTGAGCGCTTGGATCGCCTCCACGAACATCGGATCGTCCCACCGCCGCTGGCCGGTCAGGGCTTCGTAGACGGCCTGCGAGCCGGCATAGTTGTTGTAAAAGATGGTGACATACCATTCGTTGGCGGCCCGCCACGAGGCATTGCCGTGGGCAAAGGGAAGGATGCCGGCGTCAGCAGCTTCCTCCGCCAGGGCCTCCAGCCCGGCCTGGTCAGCGGGCGCCTCCCACCCCATCTCGTCGAACAGCGTGGTGTTGTAGAACAGGACCATCGTCTCGTAGGTCAGGGGCAGGCTGTAGAGATGGCCATTCACCCGCCCGCTGTCCATGGCCCAGGGGTAGATGGTGTCCGCCCAGCCATAGGCCGCGGCATAGTCGTCCAGGGGCAGCACGTGACCGGCGTTGATATAGTCCACCATGAAAGCCGGGCCGGGCGACTGGATGATGTCCGGCCCCTCGCCGCCCTGAACGGCGGTGCGGGTGACGCGGTCCAGGTCGGCGATGACGTTGACCTCCAACACGATGCCCGGATGGGCGGCGTTGAAGCCTTCGATGACATGCTTTTCAAAGGCCCTGCGTTCGTCGCCGCCGATGGGCTCTGTCCACCAGGTGATGGTCACTGGCTCCTCCGGCGTCTCGACAGCCGTGGCGGTGGCTTCCGGGGTCTCCACCTCTGGCGCGGCCGTTGCTTCTGGCACGGCCGTGGCTGGCAGAGGAGGGAGCGGAGTTGGCAACTGGGTGGCAGTTGGACTTGGCTCGCCCCCGCAGGCAACGAGCAACACCAGGCTCACGGCCGTTACTACCAGAAGAATGCGCATTTGTTTGCTCATCGTTCACCCCCTCTTGCGTTCAGATAGCTGAAAGTGAATAGCGCGATCAACACAGCTTTCATTCCGCACTGCGCTCAAATGTGTCGAGTACCTTCCCCTTGTGGGAAATGACCGTCGCTCTAAGGTGTTGACCGTCAATCTCCAGTAACACACAATGGTAGGCCACCGCGAACGCGGCCTGCGTCGGTTCCCGCTCCTCCATTACGGACAGCGGCCCGCCGCCCCCGCCGGTGACGATGTAGGTGATGCCGTTCACCTCGTTGCGCTCGTAGTTGTGGTGGTGGCCAGTGAATACAACGTCTACCCCATACTGCTCAAAGAGCGGGGTTAGCGTCCGGCGTACGTCACCCTCGCGGGCATCTGGTGACGAACTGTAGGGCGGAATGTGAAAGTAGACAAAGAGCCAGAGCCGCGTATTGGCCGCCAGTGTCTTCTCCAGCCAGGCGTACTGCTCGCTCTGCGGGCCAAAGTCCGCGATGCCGTCCACCTGCAGGCAGATAAAGCAGGCGTTGCCATAGTCAAAGGTGTACCAACGCTCGTTGCCGGGCAGGTAGAAATAATCAAAATAGCGCGGGTGATTGTGCTCGTGGTTGCCCAGCGCGGGGAAGAGGGGGGCGCGAGCCATCAGTTCCCGCTCGACCTCAAAGAAGGTCTCCCAATAGGGGATGGCGCTACCCAGGGCTACCAGGTCGCCGGTGTGCAACACAAAGTCGGGTTCCAGCGTGACGATGCGGTCCACCACCGCCTGGTGGACTTGATGCTGCGTTCGGGTGTCGCCAAAGGCGACGAAAGTAAATTTGGTCTGATCGGGACCGGCGGCGGTGCGGAAGGTCATATCCTCGCTCAAGGGCGCGCCGCTGCTCTCGACGCGGTAGCGGTAGGCAGTGTATGGCTCAAGGCCAGTGAGAGTGACGGCGTGGCCCGTGCCCATCGTAATCGTAGAGTCGGCCACGCTTGAACCGTGTTCTTCTGTCTCGCCGTAGGCTATCTCTCCCTGGCTGGGCTGATCAGTCTCCCAGACGACGATGATGGTGTTGGTTGTGACCGATTGGAGATAGGGGCCGCGAGTGAGAACGGTGTTGAGGGAGATGATGGGCGTAGAGGTTGGCAAGGGTGCCGGCGTGACAGTGGGTGTCGAGGTGGGCAACGGCATTGGAGTAGCCGTGGGGGGCGGGGTAGGTGTTATTGACAGGCACGCGGTCAGGCCCATCAGCGCGACGCACACGATGCCGGCGACAAGAGCGTGTTTCAGGTTCATGGTAGGGACCGCTTCATACGCATCAAAAGCTTCTCCTCAGGTTCAAACTACCTCCAGCGAGCAACACGCTTGACCAGCGAAATGAGGTCCATCACCTGCACTTGGCTCTCCAACTGCCCGCGAACGTATTGCAACTGCGTGACGCAGGCCGGGCAGGCGGTGAGCGCGACCTGCGCTCCGGTTGACTCGACCTCACGGAAGCGCTCGATGCCCGTCTGGTCAGTCAAGTTGGGATAATCGTAGCGCACAAAGGAGCCTGCGCCGCAGCAATAGGCGTCGCGTCCGTGGCGCGGCATCTCCTGCAAACGCATCCCCGGCATGGCCTCAATGATGGTGCGTGGTGCTTCGTAGACGCCCAGCCCTCGCCCCAGCGTGCAGGGGTCGTGATAGGTCACGACGGCGCCGGGCTGGTAGACGTCGAACCGCAGGCGGCCGGCCTCCACCTGGCGGGCCAGCTCCTCCGTCACGTGGACGATTTCGAAAGGCAGCGGCTCGCCCAGCACCTCCGGTATGTCCTCGCGGAAGGTCCGCATACATCCAGGGCACTCAAAGACCACCCGCTCGACGCCCAGTGCCTTCAGTGCGTCCACGTTGTGGCGCATCACCTCGGCGGCCCGCTCGTGCTGACCAGCGGCCAGATAGGGATGCCCGCAGCACCACTCGTCACTTAACACGGTGAAATCGAGTCCGGAGGCGGCCAGGACTGCGAACGTGTCGCGGGCCAGTGTGCGCCGCACGTAGGCCGGCGTGCAGCCGACAAAGAAGGCCCCTGGCGCGGTCCGATCCACCCGCGAGCGGTCCTTCAGCCACGACAGACGCCGCTCGTGGGGCTTGTCGTAGAGGTTGTGCGTCTCGGCCAGGCCGTCGGCAGCGGCAGCCAGCCCCGGCGGGATCAGCCCCAGCGCCGCCAGGTCTTCCCGCATGGCGGCGAAAATCTTGACGGTGTCAATGTACTTGAAGCAGTGCTCGGCGCAGGCGCGGCACTCCGTGCAGGCGA
>JACNHM010000058.1 GCA_014383605.1 Chloroflexota bacterium | reverse complement strand
GATCAGGACCGGCCCACCGGCCTCGAGGGCGGCCGATTGGACAGCGCTGTCTCCGCTAGATGCGCAGCATGTCTTCTTGTTCGTCGTCAATGGAGATGGTCTCCAGTACCTCCAGTTGCTGTTGCCAGAGGTCTGGAGCCCATATTTCAATGTGGTCACCGACACCGGCGAGGACCGCCTGACCCTCGATGCGGGCATATGTCCGCAGATGATCGGGAATACGAATTCGACCGTGGCTGTCGGGCTTGGTCTTTGCTGCGTGGGCCAGGACGAGGCGGCGGAGGTTAGCCGGCCGTTCTTGGGTGTATACAGGGAGTCCTTCGAACCCCTTGGTGAGAGCGTCCCATTTCTCGAGAGGGAACAGGTTCAGGTAGTGCTGTTTTCCGCGCGTAATGACTAATCCCTCCTCCAAGCCCTCTCGAAAGGCCGAGGGAATGGTTGCGCGCCCCTTGTCGTCCAGAGAGTGTGCGTACTGCCCCAGGAATTCGAACATTAGTTCTGTTTGTCCCAAATAGCTCGAAAGGCTTGCAGCCATCGGCTGCAAGCCTTTCGTCCCACGTGTCTTCCCTTCCCAGCACTGACGTGAGCCAGAATGCTCCTTGGTATTCCCCCTGAGACCCTCTAATAGACCCAGTTATCCCACAATAAGCCCTTTTGTCCCTTTTCTGCCCACATTGTACCACAGTTTCTTCTGTTTGTCAAGTGCGAATTTGCTCATCTGACCATAATTCTAAAGTTGGAGCAGGATGAGGCCCCGAAAAACCGCCAACTGCCTCCGCCTGCGCGTGTATCCTTGACATTGCTCGGTCTTGTGCTATAATCGGCATGTCACAAAGGCCAAACTGAAGGGTTCCTGAGGTGGGGTGATGGAAAAGACGACGAGATCGAGAAGGGAAGAGAAGTTTCGCCTGCAGGGCGGGCTGCTGTTTGTCCTGGCGCTGGTTGTTTTCGTAACGCTCTGGTGGGCGTTGGTGAGTTGGCGGCGCTACCCCGTCTTCATTCTTCCCTCGCCAGGCCGGGTGTGGACCAAGTTCCTCGCCGTGGCCGCCGACGGCTCGCTGTGGCGGCACACGCGCATCACACTGGCGGAGATCGCCGGGGGACTGCTCTTGGGACTGAGCGCGGCCACGCTGCTGGGCTATGCCGTGGCCAAGTCCCGCACGCTGGAACGGCTGCTCTCGCCCTACATCGTCGCTTCTCAAGCCATCCCCATCGTGGCCATTGCCCCGCTGTTGATCATCTGGGTCGGCTTCGGCAGCCTGTCCAAGGTGCTGGTCTGTGCGCTGACGGTCTTCTTCCCTGCCCTGGTGAACACGGTGGTCGGTTTGCGCTCGGTGGAGCAGGATCTGATGGCGCTGATGCGTTCCTTGCAGGCCAGCCGCTGGCAGGTGTTCACCATGCTGGAGCTGCCGGCGGCGCTGCCTGTGCTCCTGGGCGGGCTCAAGGTGGGCGTGACGCTGGCCGTCATCGGCGCCGTGGTGGGGGAGTTCGTCGGCGCCGACCGGGGGTTGGGCTTTCTGATCAACCTGTCGCGGGGGATTCTGGACACGCCGCTGCTCTTCGTCGCCCTGTTCACCCTGGTGGTGATCGCCCTGGCCCTCTATCTGGCGGTCAACTGGTTGGAGAGCAAACTCATTCGTTGGTAGGTGCGCTCATGGACACGCTGTACGTCGTCGGCACTCCCATCGGCAACCTGGAGGACATCACACTGCGGGCGCTGCGCCTGCTGCGGGAAGTCTCCCTGATCGCCGCCGAAGACACGCGCACGGCGCGCAAGCTGCTGGCTCGTTACGACATCGCCACGCCGCTGATCAGTTATTTCGAGCACAACAAGCTGGCCCGGCTGGAGCGCGTGCTGGCCGCGCTGGAGGAGGGCGACGTGGCCCTGATCTCCGAGGCCGGGATGCCGGGGGTTTCCGATCCGGGCTACGAGCTGATTCGGGCGGCGCTGGCCGCCGGTGTGGAGGTCGTGCCCATTCCCGGCCCCTCGGCGGTGCTCACTTCCTTGGTCGTCTCCGGCTTGCCGACGGATCGCTTCCTGTATCTGGGCTTCCTTCCCCGTCGTCGGGCCGAGCGGCGCCGGCTGCTGCAAAGCGTGGCCGCTGAGCCGGGCACATTGCTGCTTTTCGAAGCGCCGCATCGCCTGCGGGCTGCTCTGGGCGACCTGTTGGACATCCTGGGCGACAGGCCGCTGGCCGTTTGCCGGGAATTGACCAAGCTGCACGAGGAGGTATGGCGGGGGACAATCGCCGGCGCGGTGGCGCACTTCGCTGAGCACGCGCCGCGGGGAGAGTTCACCCTGGTCGTCGGCGGGGCGGAGAAGGGAGAGGAAGCGGCCCATTGGAAGGCTGCGCGGGTGCAGGAGGCAGTGGCCTCGCTGGTGGCCGATGGGGTGCCGCAGCCGGCGGCTATCCGGGTGGCGGCCAGGCTGTCGGGTTGGCGCAAACGCGACGTGTATGCGCTGGTGATTGAGGCTGAAAAGAGTGTAGGGGAATCGTAGGCCAATCGTCGGGCGGGCGGCTTTGACAAAAGCGTCGAAAGCGAGTATACTACAGGCGATGAAGCATGTCACGAAATGTGGGATACTCATCGTTGGTGAGAGGGGATTGAGCACTAAGGCGAGACCGCGCCTTGGTGCTTTTTGTTGAGAAGGGATCATGGGTTTGCCTCTGTGCGAGGCGGAAGGGAGAGACAAATGGATTCCGGTATGATCAGCAAGATCGTGAAGGCCAAGCGCTATGCGGAAGAGCGGGATCGAATTTGCTTCGATGAGTTTCGTGTGACCTTTCGGGGCAACCATACGGATCATGTGGTAACGTATCAGGAGGGGTACTTGCACTGCGATTGCGATTTCTTCGTCCAGCGAGGGGTATGCAGCCACACGATGGCCATGGAGAGGATACTGGATGAGATGATTGAGCCGGCGCAGGGGGTAAAGGAGCCTGAGCCGGTAGCATGAGCGCAGGCTGTGCCCGTCGCATGCTGTCGGGAGAGCCTGAACATGACGTTGTGAGACGTGAGGCGTGAAACGTGATGGGGCAAATGCCTTTCACGTTTCACGTTTTACGTTTCATGTGCGCCAGGTGCATACACGGAGAAGATTTCCATCCACTGGATGGCTTCTACGAGCGCTTCATGGAAGGGCTGCGTTTCTTGCGTAGTGGCCGCGATGGGCGTTGACCCTGACGTGGCCTTCGGCTACACCATTGTGTTGCACGCCGCTTTGTGGTTCCCCATCACGGCGGTGGGGGCGT
>JACNHM010000259.1 GCA_014383605.1 Chloroflexota bacterium | reverse complement strand
GGCGTGTGTGTCGGCGTGGGCGTGCGCGTCGGCGTCGGCGTGTGCGTCGGTGGTTCTTCAATCACCACCGTGCCATCCTGGAAGCTCAAGGGGATGAGGTCGTTGTTGTCGTCAATCATGCTGCACTCGCCCCGATCGAAGCTTAGCGCCGTGCCCGCCGTCGCCGCCTTGGCGCGGAACTTGATCTGCACCAAAGTGAAGTCAGGTGATACGGCAGCGCCCAGAGTGCCCTTGCTGTACTCGATATATCCCGCGCTGTTGCTGTAGTCCCTGTAAAACTCGTCTAATCCGTTGCTCACGAGAATGATCTCCAGCACTTCCAGGTAAGTGGGGTTGAAGGTGAGCCGCATGTCCACGCCGGCCACGGCCGTGGGTCCCAGCACTCGAACAAGTGCGGTGAACTGGCTGCCCACGGTCACCGTGTGTGAAGTGATCGTGAGCGTATTCCCCTCCTGCGGCCGGATGAGAACCCTCGCCTGAGACTGGTCTGTGATGGCTATCACACCCCAACGACTGGCCCAGAGCATCCCGATCGCCAAAGCGAATACTCCTATCCACCGTGATGGCCTCATGAGCAGTCCCTCATCCCTCGCTCGCTCAAAGGCTGCGCAGAAGCAGCGGCAGATAGCGCCGCAGCAGCACCTGAGTGATGCTTATCGTTCCATCGGTGAGTTCGCCAACCACTGACTGTCCCTCAGGCGCCACCACGTCGGCGTAGGCGAAGTGCAGCGCGGTGGCCTGGGTGCTGGCCAGGGCCTTGAAGCGCACGACGGCCAGGGGGAAGGCGCCGTTGGCGACGTCAAAGGTGCCGGCGGCGTAGCGGATGCGCCCGGCGACGGGATCCACCTGGTTGAACAACTCCGTCAGGGGGCCGGCCGGTTCGATCTGGGTTGCCGGCTGCCCCGCGGCGTCCACCACCTGCAGGAAGGAGGTCTGGAAGCGCAGGTCAAAGTCCGCGCCCACCACGTCCTGAGTGCCGGCGCTGACCATCACAGTGACTGTGAACACGTCACCTGCCGTCGCCGCCAGCGCGGGCGGCTCCACACTCAGATCCACAGCACCCAGTTCATGAACGCTAGACTGGCCGGCCAGCGCCACCTCAATGTCGCCATCCTGGAAGTAGTTCATACGCAGCAAGGCGAAGTCGGTGATGCGGATGCGATCGTCTTCGTCGAAGTCGGCGCGCGGGTCAAAACCCGGATCACCTTCGTCGGTGAAGTAGGCGCTGCGCAGGACGCCGAAGTCCGTGATGCGGACGCGATTATCGTCGTCCGCATCCCCCTCGTGCAATTCGCCCATGTCAATGATCATCGGACCGGCGATGTCCACGTTGCGGCGCACGTTGCGCAGGGTATGCAGGTTCTTGATGCGCGCATCGTACAGTCCGGTGAAGAGCACCAGCCAATCCGACCACTGGCCTGACTCGTCCAAAGTGAGGTCCCACTCGTGGCAGATCGTGTCCGCGTCCCCGGGCGGGTAGAGGGCGAAATGAACCGGGACGGCCCAGGAAGGGTCGGGGGGCGGCGCATTGGGACGTTGCAGCGTGACGTTCAGGGTGATCGGCACAGGGAGCGGCGTCGTGGCGGTGGGACAGTCTCCTGCAGGGGCCGCTTCCGCTACACGTAGCTGTGCACCGACATCCCATCTCCCCACAAATGCGGCCACAAGCAGCAGGATCAGTGAGCTTACATACAGTCGGCGAAGCCAGGTAGCGATGATGTGACCTCCTTTCTACTCCCTGCAGTGGCACTGCTTCCCGCCCCGGCCAGGAGAACGTCCATGCCTGGTTCGCACAAGGCGCTAGCGAGCCGTTGGGCTGCTAAGACTGGCCTGCGCAGTGCGCATGTTTCGTGAGATCGTAAGGCTTTGTCGAGAAGCACACTAGGATCGGGACAGTGCACAGGTGTGGTGGATGCCTACCGATCGAGGAAGACCAGGCGATGTTGGGCCGCCGTGCGCATGAGCCCTGCCATATCGTGCACGTCGAGCTTGGACATCAGGTTGGCCCGGTCCCTTTCGACGGTTCTCACGCCGACTCCCAGCATCCCGGCAATGGCCGTGTTGGTGTGACCTTCGGCGATCAGTTGCAGCACCTCGTGTTCGCGCGGCGTGAGCTGAGCCGCCAGGCTGGGCGGCTCAGTGCCCCTCCCCTTCAAGAAGTGATCCACGACGCAGCCAGCAACCGCTGGGCTGAGGTAGATCTCGCCCCGGCTGGCCGCCCGGATGGCCAGCACCAGTTCTTCTGCCAGCGAGCTTTTGAGCAGATAGCCCCTGGCCCCGCTTTGCAGCGCCTGGCGCACCAGGATTTCGTCGTCGTACATGGAGAGAACGATGACCTGCGTGGTCACGCCCAGGGCCTGCACCTGCTCGATGGCCTGGATGCCATTGAGCCGCGGCATGGCGATGTCCATCACCACCACGTCCGGAGCCAACTGTTTCACCAGTTCGACGGCCTCGCGGCCATCGGCGGCTTCACCGATGATCTGGATGTCGTGCGCTCTCTCCAGCAAGGCCCGAATGCCCTGGCGCACCAGGTGGTGATTCTCAACTAAGACGACCCGAATCATCTCGCGGCTCCATTCAGAGCAAGGTTCTCAGGATGTCCTTGGCTGTCAACTTCGACGCAGAACGTCCTTCTTTTCATGCTCTCATTTCAGGATAGCATAAGGTGCGATGTCTGTCTATGGGGTATTACCGACACTGTGCACAAAAAAGGCCGCCACTTCTGTGGTCTGGAGTATGTAGCCGCACGAAGCCTAACCCTGGTCGGAAGGCGTTTTCGACCGGGCTTGACAACTCGCTCCGCATGAGCCAGGAGTGTCGGGGAATCGTGGCCGACAACAGCTACGGGTCGGGGAGGACCAGGCGGTGTTGGATCGCCGTGCGCATGAGCCCTGCCATATCGTGCACGCCGAGCTTGGACATCAGGTTGGCGCGGTGCTTTTCGACGGTCCTCGCGCCGACTCCCAGCATCCCGGCAATGGCCGTGTTGGTGTGTCCTTCGGTGACCAGTTGCAGCACCTCGCGCTCGCGCGGCGTGAGCTGAGCCGCCAGGCTGGGCGGCTCTGTGCCCCTCCCCTTCAAGAAGTGATCCACGACGCAGCCAGCAACCGCTGGGCTGAGGTAGATCTCGCCCCGGCTGGCCGCCCGGATGGCCAGCACCAGTTCTTCTGCCAGCGAGCTTTTGAGCAGATAGCCCCTGGCCCCGCTTTGCAGCGCCTGGCGCACCAGGATTTCGTCGTCGTACATGGAGAG
>JACNHM010000208.1:14627-16657 GCA_014383605.1 Chloroflexota bacterium | reverse complement strand
GCCCCGCCCGCCGTAGACGATGAGGTTCTCCGGGTCGCCGGCCACCTCCGGGTCGAGGTTGTTCTGCAGCATGCGATAGGGCGCTTCCAGCAGCCAGCTCTTGCAATTGAGTTTGGTGCCCCTGGGAGCACGAATCACCCGGCTCATAGCTCACTCTCCTCGTGTTGGTAAATCGGTAAATTGGTAAACTGGTAGATTGGCAAACTGGTAGATTGGGGGACTGGCTGCCCAATTTACCAATCTACCAATGTACCGGTTTCCCAAGCTACCGCTCAGTAGATGGGCAAATAGCGATCCAACTCCCACTGGCTGATGCTGAGGCGATACTCGTCCCATTCCTGCGTCTTGGCCAGCAGGTAACGGTGATAGACGTGCGGCCCCAGCGCCGCCTGCACCACCGCGTCCCGTTTGAGTTCCTCCAGCGCCTCGCCCAGGCTGCCGGGCAGCGTCTGCAGCGAGCTGCGTCCCACCGCGTCCAGTTCGTACAAGTCCTCTTCGGAAGGCGGCGGCGGCGTCAGGCCGCGGCGGACACCTTCCAGTCCCGCATGCAGCATGACGGCGAAGGCCAGGTAGGGGTTGCAACTGGGGTCAGGGCAGCGCAACTCCAGCCGCGTGGCCTCCGGGCGGTCGGGGTTGATCTGGGGCACGCGGATCAGCGCCGAGCGGTTGGTGCGCGCCCAACTGATGTACACCGGCGCTTCGTAGCCGGGCACCAGACGCTTGTAGGAGTTGACCAGCGGGGCGATGACCGCGGCCATGCCCCGGGCGTGAGCCAACTGACCGGCGATGAACTGTTTGGCCAGATCGGAAAGGCCGTACTCGTCGTCACCGTCGTAGAAAGCGTTTTCGCCCGTGTCCACCCGCATGAAGCTCTGGTGCGTGTGCATGCCCGACCCGTTGATGCCGGCGATGGGCTTGGGCATGAAGCTGGCGAAGAGGCCATTGCGCTGGGCGATGGCCTTGAGGACGATGCGGAAGGTCACAGCATTGTCGGCGGCCTGCAGCGCCGGGCCGTAGTGGAAGTCAATCTCGTGCTGGCCCATGGCCACCTCATGGTGCGCTGCTTCCACCTCGATGCCGAAACCGTGCAGCGCTTCCACCATCTGGCCCCGCACGTTGTGCGCCAGATCGGTAGAGACGTCGAAGTAGCCGGCGTGGTCGTGGGGCTTGGGGCTGGGCAGGCCGTTTTCATTGCGGCGGAAGAGGAAGAACTCCAGCTCCGGGCCGGTGTTGTAGACGTAGCCCATCGCCGCGGCTGCGGCCAGCGCCCGCTTGAGCACGTGGCGCGGGTCACCCTCGAAATGCTCCCCCTGCGGTGTGTAAACGTCGCAGATGACCCGCGCCGTGACCAGATTCTCCCGCTCCCAGGGGATGACGGCGAAGGTGGCGGGGTCGGGCTTGAGGAACATGTCGCTTTCGGCGATGCGGGCGAACCCTTCCACGGAGGAGCCGTCGAACCAGACGCCGTCGCGGACAGCCCCCGGCCACTGGTGGACGGGGATGGTCACCTGCTTGACGATACCCACGATGTCGCTGAACTGCAGGTTGATGAATTGCACGTTCGCCTCTTCGATGAGTGCTTCTACTCGTTCGAACTCTGTTGGGTCGTAAGTCATGATATTCTCCTGATGTGATGTGTAGTGGCTGCGCATCGGCAGCAGTGGTTGGCAGATGGGCAAATCAGCAAGTCGGCAAGTCAGCCGTGCGACTATCTATTCCGCCGCTGCAACCAGACGATGGCTCCGCCGAGCAGGCCTGCCGCGCCGAGAGCGGCCAGCCCCACGGCCAACAATGCCCCGGGATGGCTCCTCGTCGCACTCGTCGCCGTGCGCTCAGCCCCGGACACTGGCTTGAGCATGGCCTTCGGCTCCGGCAGGCGGACTGGTGTGCGGGTGGCCGTGGGCGTCGGCGAAGAGGTCGGCGTCAGCGTCGGTGTGGCGGTTGCCGTCGCTGTTGGCGTATCCGTGGCCATCGCCGTGGCCGTCTCCGTCGGCGTCAGCGTCGGCGTGGCCGTGGGCATCGGTTCGGGC
>JACNHM010000208.1:0-14078 GCA_014383605.1 Chloroflexota bacterium | reverse complement strand
CAAATCGCCTTCCAGCACGAAGGGCGTCCAACCGGCGGGCACCTGGCCGAGCGGGCTGTCCACCCATTCGTCGAAGTTGCAATTCCACAGGATGTTGGGCGGATCGCAGGGGCTCTGGGCCAGAACCAAGGTGACCGGCAGGAACAGCAACGCGCCAGTGATGGACAAGAGAATGCACACTGTTCGCAACATGGCGCGTAGTATAGCTGAGGAAGCTCAAAGCTCAAAATCCAAACTTCAAACCAGGCTGGTGAGCCAGGCGGACCTTGGCCTCAACTCCTTTGAGCTTTGGAGTTTGAAGTTTGGATTTCCGGCTGTAGGCCGGCGATCATTCCTGCACGGTTCCCAGAAGCAGCCCTTGCAGCAGGTAGCGCCGCAGCAGCAGGAACAGCACGATCACCGGCAGGCTCATCAGGATGGCCAGCGCGGCCATCTCGCTCCAGGCCCGGCTGCCATCGCCCATCAGGCCCGCAATGGCCATGGCCAGGGTGACGTTGTGGCTGCTCTCCACGAAGAGCCAGCCGATGGCAAACTCCGTGTAGCCGATCAGGAAGGCGATCAGGGCGGCCACGGCCATGGCCGGCAGCGCCAGGGGCAGCGTGACCCGCCAGAAAGCGACGAGCGGCGTGGCCCCGTCCAAGAAGGCCGCCTCCTCGAGCTCTGCGGGCACCGCCTGAAAAGCGGCGCGCATGTTCCAGACGCAGAAGGGCATCGAAAAAGAGGTGTACACCACCATCAGACCCAACAGCGAGGTGCGGAGGCCCAGCATGGTCAGCAGCAGGTACAGAGGGGTCATCAGGGCCACGGGCGGCAGCAGCGTGCCCAGCAACAGCCCAAACAGTCCCCCCTGGCGGCCGGGGAAGCGGAAGCGGGCAAAACCGTAGGCCGTGCTGGCGCCGAAGATCAGCGCCACGGCCGCCGCGCCGCCGGAGACGATCAGGCTGTTTTTCAGCAAGCCGAGGAAGTTCAACGATTGCGCCGGATCCAGCCACACCTTGCGGAAGGCGGCGGCCGAGAACTGCGCCGGCCACAGCCGCAGCTCGACGGGCGCGCCCTTCAGAGCGCCTTCGAAGGCCACGTTGACCAGCCCCCAGATGGGCAGCAGCACGAACAACCCCACCAGAGCCAGGGCCGCCTGGTAGGCAAGCTGCTCGGCGAACCTGGGCCTACGCATAGGTCACCCCCTCCCCCGCCCGGCTCCAGCGGTTGAACAGCAGGATGAAGATGATCAAGATCAGCACCGTGAACATGTTGATGGCCGCCGAGCCGGCGTACCAGCCGCTGTCGAAGATGTAAAACGAGCCTGCCGCCAGCGTGAAGAGCGGCGGGGGCGGGTCGAGCACGTAGAACAGGTAGAATTGGTTGAAGGCCAGAATGGCCCGCAGGATGATCACCGGAGCCAGCAGCGGCAGCAGCATGGGCCAGGTCACCCAGCGCAAACGCTGCCAGTTGTTGGCGCCATCCATGGCTGCAGCGTCGTACACCTCTGCCGGGATCAGCTTGAGCCCGGCGCTGGCGGCCAGCATCATCAGCGGCCAGCCCATCCAGATGCCCGTGACCAGCAGAACCAGCAGGGCCAGCAGCGGATCCTGCTGCCAGGAGGCGATCGTCCGGGCCAGCGGATACCCCGGTGTGGTGGCAAAGCGGCCGCCGGCCAGGGCGAGCCAGCCGTTGTCCGGGTGCACGATCTGCAGCCAGCTCAGAGCGCCCACAAACTCGGGGATGGCCCAGGGCAGGATGAAGAGGGCCTGCCAGAACCCCTTGAAGCGCACGCCCTGGCGGTGGAGCAGGCCCGCCACGCTCACGCCGAGGGCCAGTTGCAGCCCGACGACGAGCAGCGTCCAGAGCAGTTCAAAGGCCAGCAGGTCGGGCGAGACGGTGAAGATCTGCCCCAGCAGCGAGAAGCCGGCGTAGCGCACCTCCTTCGCTGGCGATGGGCGGAACAACTGCACGCCGACCGGCTCGGCGCCGCCGAACCAGCCGGCCCGCACGGCTCGCCAGACGCCGCCGTTGAGCCCGTCCCTGATGGAACGGGCGTTGAAATCGGTCAGGGCCATGCCGGATTGGTACAGCAGGGGGTAGTAGGTGATGGCCGCGATGACGAGGAGGCCGGGGAGCAACCACAGCGCGGCCTTGCGCAGTTCCCGCCAGCCGATGCGCGGCCTGACCCGGGCCGGTCTGCGGAAGCCCGCCGTGCGCAGCCGCCGCAGCCAGCCGGTCAGCGGTTCCCAGACGACGGCCCTGAACCCTTCCGCCGCCGCCAGGGCCCAGGGGAAGGTCAGCACCAGGACGTATTGCGGCCATTTGGTGGGCCAGACCAGCAGGAAGAGCAAGGCAGTGGCGATCCAGATGACGTACAGGGGACGCTTGCGGCCCAGCCGCCGCAGCCCCAGCGCGGCGAAGCCGGTGATGATCAAGTCCATGCTCACAACGAACACGCCGGGATGCCAGGGCACAGAGCCCATCAGCCAGACGAAAGGCTGCCAGAGGGGAAATCCGGCGCGCTGCACGTCCTGGCCCTGGGCATAGCGCCCGTGAAAGGTAAGCGATGCCCACAGCCGCTCCCAGGGCGCCGGCCACAGATAGGGGTTGCTGGCCAGGAAAGCGACGACGGCGAGCAGTCCCCAGATCAGCACGAAGCGCAGCCAACGGAGAAGCGCTGCCCGGTGGCGAGCAGTTCCCGTCAAAGCCGCCCGCGCCCAGTGAATGAGGATGGCGACCCCGACGATGCCATACACATACTTGCTGGACACGGTCAGGCCCAGGGCGACGGCCGAGAGGGCCAGCCAACCGCTCCACCTCGGCCGTTCGTACACGCGGGAGCGCTCGTAGGCCAGGACGGCCAGCGCGCTGCTGAAGGCCGGCAGCGCTTCCAGCATCACCTGGCTGGTGTACTTGATGGTGAAGGTGTGGACGGCCAGGAAGAGCCCGGCCAGGGGGCTGAGCAAGGCCAGGAGGAGCGTTTCCAGGAGGCCGAAAACGGCGGCGGCCAGGCGGGCCGTGCGCAGGTGGGGTTGCGGCAGCGAGCGGGCCGGCTGTGCGGTGGTCGGCTGATCAGAGATCTCCGGCGCTTCGGGCAGGCCGGAGATGGCCACGCCGTAGGCCAGCTTGGCCAGGGGCGGGTGTTCGGGCCGATAGTTCAGTTCCGTCAGCGCCGCCCAATCCCGCTGCTGAAGGGCCGAGGCGTACTGCTGAGCTGCCCGCAGGTAGTCGTCCTCGTCGTAGTCAATGGGCAGCTTCTCCACGGCCCGCAGGCGCAGCGCCCCGGCGACCCAAACCACGGCCAGGATGGCGGCGACGCGGAGGAGGATACTGAGGGGCTTGGAGGGAAGTTTGAACTTCACCATCTACACTCCCATCTGCTCCAGCGCCCAGGCCGCGTGCTCACGCACCAGCGGCTCTGGATCGAGCAGAGCTTCCGCCAGTGCGGGTCGGGCGGCCGGGTTTTTCCCGTTGCCCAGAGCCACGGCGACGTTGCGCAGCAGCCCCCGCCGCTTCGCCCGCTCGATGGGGCTGCCCCGGAATCGCCGATGAAAACCCTCCTCGTCCAGGGCCATCAGCTCCAGCAGCGAGGGCTGGATCAGGTCGGGGCGCGGCTGGAAGGCAGGATCGCGACCAGTCTGGCTGAAGCGTCCGTTCCAGGGGCACACTTCCTGGCAGAGGTCGCAGCCGAAGACACGCTGCCCCAGCCGCCGGCGCAGTGGCTCAGGGATGCTGCCCTTGAGCTCGATGGTCAGGTAGGCCAGGCAGCGGCGCGCATCCAGCAGGTGCGGCTCGACGAGCGCGCCGGTGGGGCAGGCATCGAGACAGCGGGTGCAGGTGCCGCAGCGCGGGGCCGTCCACGGCTCGTCCGGCTCCAGCTCGATAGCCAGCAGCAGCTCTCCCAGCAGCAGCCAGGAGCCGAAGCGAGGGTTGATCAGACAGCAGTTCTTGCCGATCCAGCCCAGCCCGGCCCGCATGGCCAACTCCCGTTCCAGCAGCGGCGCGGTGTCCACGCAGGCCCGCCCCAGCGATTCCGGAGGCTGGCCCGTTTCCGTCGCCAGCCAGTCCCGCAGGGCCAGCAACCGGCGATTCATCACCTCATGGTAATCATCCCGGCGGGCGTAGCGGGCGATGAGACCACGACCGGGCAGCGTGGGCTTCTCATCGGGCAGGAAGCTGTTGAGGCCGACGACGAGGATGGAGCGGCAGCCGGGCAGCAGTGCGCGGGGATCGCGCCGCTCCGCCACGCGCCGCGTCAGGTAGGCCATCTCGCCGGCGTAACCGGCCTGCACCCAGCGGGCATAGAACTCGGCGTGGGCGCTCGGCCCGGCGGCGCAGATACCGGCCACGTCAAAGCCCATCGCCAGAGCCTGCTGTTTGAGTTGGTCTTTCGTCATTCGTCGTTCGTCCGATAGGCGACAGAGAGCACCGTGGCGCCGATCACCTCAGCGCGCCGGGCAAGCCCTCTCCGACGGCGCATAAATCCCCGGCACGGGGAAGCGGTCGCAGATCTCGGCCACCCTCTGCCGCACTCGCCCGTACACCCCCTCGTCGCCCAGGTTATGGATCACGGCGGCGATGAGTTCGCCGAGTTCCTCCATCTCCGCGTGGCCGAACCCCCGCGTGGTGACAGCCGGTGTGCCGATGCGGATGCCGCTGGCCACCCGCGGCGGCCGCGGGTCGAAGGGGATGGCGTTCTTGTTCACCGTGATGCCCACGTCGTCCAGGGCTTCCTCCGCCTCTCGGCCGGTGACACCCGCCGCGCCCACGTCCACCAGCATCAGGTGATTGTCGGTGCCGCCGGAGACCAGCCGCAGCCCCTCGCCCTGCAACGCCTGCGCCAGCGTCCTGGCGTTGTCCACGATGCGCTGCAGGTAGTAGCGGAACTCTGGCCGCAGCGCCTCGCCGAAGGCGGCGGCCTTGGCGGCGATGCAATGCATCAGCGGCCCGCCCTGCATGCCGGGGAAGATGCTCCTGTCCACCGCCTGGGCGTACTTCTCCTTGCAGAGGATCAAGCCGCCCCGCGGCCCGCGCAGCGTCTTGTGCGTGGTGGAGGTCACGAAGTCGCAGTGGGGCACGGGGCTGGGATGCAGCCCGCCGGCCACCAGCCCGGCGATGTGGGCGATGTCGGCCATCAGGTAAGCGCCTGCCTCGTCGGCGATTTCCCGCAGCCGGGCGAAGTCAATGAGACGTGGATAGGCGCTGGCCCCGCAGACGATCATCCGGGGCCGCACCTCCCGCGCCTGGCGGGCGATGGCCTCGTAGTCGAGAGTTTCCGTCTCCCGCGTCACGCCGTAGGAATGCACCTCGAAGAGCTTGCCGGAGAAATTGACGGGGCTGCCGTGGGTCAGGTGGCCGCCGTGGGCCAGACTCATGCCCATGATGCGGTCGCCCGGCGAAAGCACGGCGAAGTAGACGGCCATGTTGGCCTGCGAGCCGGCGTGCGGTTGCACGTTGGCGTGCTCGGCCCCAAAGAGCTGCTTGGCGCGGTCAATGGCCAATTGTTCCACGACGTCCACGTACTCGCAGCCGCCGTAGTAGCGGTGGCCAGGGTAGCCTTCGGCGTACTTGTTGGTGAGCACCGAGCCCAGCGCTTCCAGCACGGCGGCGCTGACGTAGTTCTCCGAGGCGATGAGCTCGATCTTGTTCACCTGGCGGTGGGCTTCGTTCTGGATGGCCTCCGCCAGCTCGGGATCGCTCTGGCAGAGAGCCATTTCCGGCTTGCCACCCAGGAAGCTCCAACCGATGCCCAACTCGAAGGGGGCCGTCCGCACCCGCTCTTCCAGCGTCGTCCACAGATGGTGGAGATCGTCCAGCCTGCCCTGTCCTCCGGAACGTTTCTGCTCCATCGCACACCCTCCGCAGTCTGCCAGTGAGAATAGCACCTACAGAAACGTCCGGTGGCTAGCCCACCGGACGTCGCTTCTTTCGAGATTGGCTCCGCGGGGAGGACTCGAACCTCCAGCCAACCGGTTAACAGCCGGTCGCTCTGCCAATTGAGCTACCGCGGAACAATGGCTTTGCATAGCTGATTATACTCAAAACCGAGATGGCGTCAAATCGGACAAAACGAAACCAAAACTTCAAACCCTAAACCTCAAACTTCAAAGGAACCAGGAATGAGATCGGCAAGCCAGGAAGGGGGGCGCTTTAGGTTTGAAGTCTGGAGTTTGAGGTTTGAAGTTCACTATGAGGCCAGGTAATCCCGCAGCTTGCGGCTGCGCAGGGGATGGCGCAATTTGCGCAAGGCCTTGGCCTCGATCTGCCGCACCCGCTCGCGCGTGACCCCAAATGCCTCGCCCACCTCCTCCAATGTGTAGTACTTGCCATCCCGAAGCCCATAGCGCATTTCCAGCACGTCGCGCTCCCGCTCGTTCAGCGAGTCCAGGATCTCGCGCATGTGCTGTTTGAGCATCTCGCGAGAGGCGGCGTCCGCCGGCCCAGGCAGCTTCTCATCCTCGATGAAGTCGCCCAGGTAACTGTTCTCCTCGCTGCCCACAGGCGTTTCCAGGGACACCGGTTCCAACGAGATGCCGGAGATGTGTTGCACCCTGCTCTCCGCCCGCCGCCAACGCCATTCCAGCGCCGGGTCGAGGGGCTGATCGTAGGACAGGGCCTCCTCAATGGCCCGCCGATCTTCTGAAGACAACAGGCCCATCTCCAGGGCGACCTCCTCGGCCGTCGGCTCCCGCCCATACTCCTGGGAAAGCTCCCGCTTGATCTCCCGGACACGAGCGATCTGTTCGTGCATGTGCACAGGCACGCGGATGGTGCGCGCCTGATCGGCAATGGCGCGGCTGACCGATTGGCGAATCCAATAAGTCGCGTAGGTGCTGAACTTGAAGCGCAGTGCGGGGTCGAACTTCTCCACGGCTCGCAGCAGGCCGAGGTTTCCTTCCTGGATCAGATCGAGCAGAGACATCCCACCCCGACCAGCGTAGCGCTTGGCCTCGCTGACCACCAGCCGCAGGTTGGCCCGGGCCAGCATCTGTTTGGCTGCCATGGCTCGCTGCTCCGACTGGACTATCTGTGTCTCAATGACCGCTTCGTCCGGCAGCGCCTGGCTAAAGGAGGCGAGCGTGGGAAGGCGTTCCTTGCGAGCATAGTGAGCCTGGATGACATTTAACTGCTCTCTGGGCAGCAGGTAGAGGCAGGTATAAACGTCGAACAGCAGGCTGAAGACCTGGCTGTGGGCGGCCTGACGATTCTCTTTGGTGCCGCCCCAAGACTCCACCGTCTGGCGCAGGTGCGCGGGACTGCTCGGCCATTGTTCCCGCTTCAGAGCTTGCACCTCCTCGATTATCTCTGGCATCTTGGGAGGTAGAAGGTCATATTCTAGACATCGCTTCTTAGCTTCCCTCCAGCCTTCCACCAGCGCGTCGTATACCGCCACCATCAACTCCGAGGGTTTTGGCTCCTGCCCCAGTTTCTCGGCTAGATCCCATTGCATCTGCTTGAGGCGTTCGTAGCTCCTCATTCGTGTGCCCAACCACAACTCTTCGTCCGGCTCAAGCAGTGGCACTCGACCGATCTCGCTCAGGTACATGCGCACGGGATCGGCAGCGGCGGTGAAGTCAGCCGCGCTCTCAAGGACCTCCTCCAGGAGTTGCCGCTCCTCAGGATCAGTCGCCACGCCCGCCTCATCCTCCTCGTTGGCTCTGGAGACCCTTGGCACCCACGTTTCGCTTCCGTTGCCCCGATCAGCAGGCGCGGGGAAAGAGGCCGGCCGCGGCGATTCAGAAGCGCCGGAGCGCTCCGGAGCATCGTTCGCATTCTTTTCCGACTGGGGAAGATCCGGAGGCGCAGATCGCGCCCCCTGCTCTTCCTCAGACCATGACGTCATCTCTCTCCATCCCTTGCTGCTTCCCAAAGGTTCACCAGCAGGCCGGCTTGCAGGTTCAAGTCCGTGCTCTGAGCCTGGTCTGACCGCAACCTTCCCCTGGCAACGATAGCGGTCACGGAATTCTCCTTCTCCCGCTCCAGGTACGTCCATTCACAATCTGCTGTAATCGCCCCATCTCGACCGTGTGCTCTTGCACCATCTGCCCGTACTCCTCTACCGTTCTGTCATCGCCTTCCCCTTGCGCTTCCTCCAGCAGGTAACGCAACTCCGCCAGGCGGCGGCGCAGCCGGCTCAACCGCAAGCGCAAGACCACGTTGACCAGATCGTCAGCCGCCTGTTCTTCCGGAAGCGAGGGCAGCGCGCTCCCGTAGCTCAGCAACTGCCGCCACCGCTCCTGTACGGGGGCCTCCAACCCGTCCTGGGAGGCCTCTGCATCCCAGGCCTGTTCGTCCATTTGCGCCTGCAGCAGGACTTCGAAGACGGCCTGATCCACCACCTGGCTGAAATCGGCACTGTCCAAGGGCCGTATCTGCAGGGCCTGCAATCGGGCGTCCAGATCGGGCAGCAACTCGGGCCACAGCAGCAACTGGGCCAGGCAATGCGCCTCCGATTCCAGACGGCGGGGCTCTCCTGCCTGACGCGGCACTGCTTCTCCCTCCGGAGGAGGCGCCGGCCCGCGCCGGCCGCGGCGACGCGTTGGCCGCAGCACCTGGCTCTGCACGATCTGCTCGTCCACCTGCACCAGACGCGCCAGCTTCTGCACGTAGTGCGCCCGCTCAACATCATCGGCGATCTCGCGGATGAGGGGGGCCAGCCGGTCCACGGCCTCCGCCTTGCCCCGGCCGGCGCTCAGATCCAGCTCGTCCGTCACCAGGCGCATGAAGTAATCCACCACCGGCTGGGCCTCGGCCACGAGCTGGGCCCAGTGTGCAGGGTCGTCGCGGATCACCTCGTCCGGGTCCCGGCCCGGCGGCAGGGTCATGATGCGCAGTTGGGCCTCCAGTCGCCCTTCGAAACGGATCAGCCCGCTGGCCGTCAGCGTGGGCACCCAGGTGCGGTCCAGAGACTCGCGGGCCTGTTGCGCGCCGCGCAGCGTGGCCGCCCGCCCGGCAGCGTCAGCGTCCAGGGCCAGGATGAAATGGGCCGTGTAACGTTTCAGCCGCCGGAGCTGCTGCTCGGTCAGCGCCGTGCCCATGGTGGCCACCACGTTGGCGATGCCGTGCTGATGGGCCGCCAGCACGTCCATGTAGCCTTCAACAATGATGGCCGCGTCGGCGGCGCGAATGGCCTGCCGCGCCGCGTGCAGGCCGAAGAGCTCGTGGCCCTTGTCGAACAGGATGGTCTGGGGCGAGTTAATGTACTTGGGCTGCGAGCGGTCCCCCGGATCGCTTCCGCCTGGCAGTAGCCGCGCCCCGAAGGCGATGGGCCGGCCGCGCCGGTCGTGGATAGGGATCATCAGCCGGTCGCGGAAGCGGTCGTAGTAGGAGCCATCCGAACGGGGGATGGTGAACCCCGCCGCTTCCAACTCGGCAGGGGCATAGCCCTGGCTGCGCAGATACCGCTGCAACGCTTCCCAGGCATCGGGCGCATAGCCCAACTGGAACCGTTCGGCCGTTTCCGGCGTGAGCTGCCGTTGCGCCAGGTAGGCGCGGGCCCGTTCCCCCTCGTCGCTCAGCAGCAAGCGGTGGTAGTAGGCTGCCGCTGCGGCGGTGATCTCCAGCAACCGCTGGCGGCGCTTCTCTTCCGCCGAGGTGGCTGGGGTGGGACGCTCCAGGGTGACGCCGGCCATGGGCGCCAGCATGCGCAGCGCCTCGCTGAAGTCCACGTTCTCCTGCTTCATGATGAAGTTGAAGAGGTCGCCGCCGGTGCCGCAAGCGCCGAAACAGTGCCAGGTTCCGGTTTCCGGGAAGACGACGAAGGAGGGCGTTTTTTCCGCGTGGAAGGGGCAGTTTCCCTTGTAGTTCCGTCCCGCCTTCTTCAGCGGCACGTAACGGGACACCACCTCCACGATATCCAAGCGCTCCTTGATCTCGTCTACGACGCTCATGGCTATCTCAGCCTGGGACTACACCTTTCAATCAGAAATGCTCACACCTGCTTCAACCCCGCGGCCAGAACGGTCCGTGAGCACATGCTTTGCAGGCGTCTGTTCTACCACACTGCAACTTTCAAGATGTCGGTTTCACTGAAGTGAGTATCACGGCTGACCACAGTCAAGTCATGCTGAAGTGCAATGGCGGCGATCCAGATGTCGTTTTCGGGCAGAGGTCGCCCTTTGCTGCGCAGTTCGTTCTTGATCTCCCCGTACCGGCGTGCAACGTCAATATCACAGCCCAGCACCACATTGCTAGCCGCGAATTCATCAATGCGTACGAGGTTTTCCCGCACTCGCGATGATTTCCGCGCCCCGTAACACAGTTCCCCAATCGCAATGCTGGGAACAAACACCTCATCGGCCATTGAGAGACTCTCTTTGACTGCCGCATCACCCGCAAACAGGGCGATGATGATATTAGGCAATACAGAAAAACCGACAATTCCACAACGAGCGTCACTGGAAGATGCGCCCGATACCACTATATGTTGTGGGTCACAATAGGCTTCAGAATCGAATTGCCACATTTTCTGTATTGCGATATTAGTGTCCAGCAGGTACCTACCACTCATCTGCGTCAACCTGTTCACAGCCTTGTTCAATGGCCAGGCGCATAAGCTGCAGATCGTCGAGCGGTATCACACCAGCAAAACGCAGGAGTTGTTGCCCCGATATTCCGTGTGGGACGGAGACAGCGAGTGTGCGCGTGAATTCAAGGACCCGCCACTGCGACTCGTATGGCAGGACTTTCAGTTGATCAATCACCTGATCCGTAATGAGTGTATCCATTCTGTCCCCTCCTAACTCACCAGCCCTCTTGAGAGACAACGTGCTGACATCGCAAACCTGAGTATTTGCCAGGCGAACAGCAAGGATCAGATTCCCGCAGATGGTTTCCTGACCGCACCCGCGCCATTGACTGCCGGACGGGATACATGCTGGAAGACGGCAGAGGCCCTCATCCCTGCTCCAGATTCTATAGGATTATACCGGAGTCCGCCGTGGGTGTCAAAACGTTGTGGCTCGAAACCCGGAGCCCCCACGGGCCAAGGTGACGAAAGACGAACGACGAAGGACGAATTCGTCGTTCGTCTTCCATTTCTCGTCGGCCCTGGTTGGGAGCCAGTTCGTCCGGGGCAGAGTTCAGCGCTTCCCCTCCGGCGGCGCGGCATAGACCGCACCCCGCTGCGGGTCCACGGCCAGGCCGAAGGGGTTGGCGGGCCCCTCAGCAGGCAGTGTCTCCAGCCACTTCGCCGTGACCGTGGAGAAGACCTGCAACCCGACGGCATCGCTGACGTAGAGCCGCTGCCGCGCCGGGTCCACGGCCAGCGCATGGGCGCCGTCCAACGGAAGCTGAAGGTTGGCGGCGATGAGGCCCACCTGCTCACCGCTGCGGCCGTCGAGGAGGGCCACGTTGCGGTAGCGCGGAGCCAGCAGGTAGAGGACGTACACGCGGCCCGTGGCCGTGTCCACGGCGACGTCCTGCGGCAAGCCGAGGCCGCCCAGCGCGGTGCGAGCGATCACCTCGTCCCGCGCCGTGTCCACCACCGCTATCTCGTCGCTGCCCGCCAGCGCCACGTAAACTCGCTCGCCGTCAGCGCTGGCCGCCAGGGTGTACGGCGCTGGCCCCAACTTGATCTGTCCCAACCGCTCGGCGGTCTTACCATCCAGGATGGTCAGACGGTCGGCTCCGGTCTCGGCGACGAAGAGCCGCCCGCCGGCCAGCGTCAGGCCGCTGGGCCGGTACAGGCCGCGGGCTTCGGCCAGCCGTTCGCCGCTGCGACCGTCGAGCACGGCCACGCTGCCGCGCTGCCAACTGGCCACGTACAGCCGCCCGGCGACGGGGTCCAGAGCCATCCCCTGCGGCTGCTGCCCGATGGCAGCCCGCGCCAGCACCGCACCGCTGGCGGGGTCGCTGATGGTCAGCAGGCCATCACTGGCAGCGTAGAGCCAGCCGGTGTGCGGGTGGACGAGCAGGCTGTGCGCCGGGCCACCGGCCTCAGCAAAGGAAAGCGCGGCCCGCCCGGCGGGGCGGCTGGCCGTCGTGTCTTGCAAACCGCGGCTGATCAACGGCAGGTAGGTGCGGTAAGGCAAGGCGCGGATGCTGAGGAAATAATGATGGCCCTTGCAACTGACATCAACGCCGGTGGCGGAGCGCACCTGCACGTAGGCCGTGTGATCGCTGGTCGCACGCCAGAGGATGCAGGAGCGCGGCTGGCCCTGGCAATCGTCGTTTTCCGCCAGCAGTGTCTGTCCATCGGGGCCGAAGAACGTCAGCTTTGTGTCCGCCTGCGAGCCCAGCATGAGGGTCTCGACGAGGTAGGAGACGCCCGCCTGGGCCGGGAAGGTGACCCAGTCCTCGTCTCCCCGCTGATGGAAATGATGGTGCTGCGAACGACCATCGGTGGAGATGGTCGAGGCCTCGGCCGGGCCGTCGTCGGGCTCCCACTCGTCAGGCGTGCAGGTGGGCAGCGGCGTGGGCGAGGGAGTGTGCGTGGCCGTCGGCGTCGCCGTCGGGGTCTGTGTGGGCGTGGGCGTATGCGTCGCCGTTGGCGTGACCGTGGGCGTTGGGGTGCGCGTGGGCGTGGCTGTGGCCGTAGGCGTTCGCGTCGGCGTGGGCGTGATGGTCGGCGTGGGCGTGACGGTGGGCGTGGGCGTCCTCGTCGGCGTCGGCGTGATCGTCGGCGTGTTGGTGCTCGTCGGAGTAGAGGTAGCGGTCGGTGTCGCCGTGACCGTGGGCAAGGGCGTCGGCGTGCTCACCGGACCGCTGTCCTGGATGACGGTGATGGTGTCGTCGTCGCTGTTGGCCACGTAGACGCGGTTGGTAGCTGGGTTGACGACAATGCCCTCCCCCGCGCCGTGGCCCACGGGCAACCAGCTCAGCCAGAGATGCGTGTCGCCATCGAAGATGTGCAATTGCTGCGTCTCGGCGCAGACGGGGAAGAAGTGCCCCGTGTTGGGATTGGCGGCCACGATGTAGGGCGTGCAGTTGAGGGGGATCTGGTTGATCACTGTGTCGCTGGCCGTGTCAATCACCGTCACGCTGTGGGCCTCGCGGTTGGCCGTGTACAGCCGCTCACGCGCCGGGTCGAGGGCCAGACCGTAGGGGCCGCCGCCCACGGGGATAGTGCGCAGCAATGCGCCGCTCGTGCCGTCGTAGACGCCCACCGTGTGCGCCCCGTGGTTGGTCACGTAGACCTTGTTGGTGAGTGGGTGGCGGACGACCATGGAGGGCTCACCGCCGGCGGGCACGGCGGCGATTTCCACGTTGCCTGGCCCGTCCACCAGAGAAAGGGTGCTAGAGCCGAAGTTGGCCACGTAGACGATGCCGCTGGCCGGGTTGACCTCCACGCCGTCCGGCTGATAGCCCACAGGGATGCTCACGGACGGACCGGCGGCGGCGGGCACGGCTACCAGATCGTCGGTGTACTTGTTGGCCACGTACAGCCGCCGCTGCAGCGGGTCGAAAGCGATGCCGTTGGCCCCGTAGGAACCGCCCAGGTGCAGGGTGCCCGTGATCGAGTCCGTGTGCCCATCAATCACGGAGACGTTGCCACCCCAGTGGTTGGCGACGTAGATCAGATTGCGGTGACCGTCCACGGCCAGGCCGTGCGGACGCTGCCCGGCCAGGATCGTTGTCAGCGGCACGGCCACCGGCGTGGCCGTGAAAGTGGCCGTCGCCGTGGGGCTGGGCGTGGCCGTCGGCGTGCGGGTGGGCGTCCGTGTCGGCGTGCGGGTGGGCGTCCGTGTCGGCGTGCGGGTGGGCGTCGGCGTCAGCGTCGGTGTTGGCGTATCCGTCGGCGTGGGCGTGACGGTGGGTGTGTTCGTCGGCGTGGGCGTGGGAGTATCCGTCGCTGTGGGCGTGATTGTCGGCGTGTCTGTGGGCGTGGGTGTGTTCGTCGGCGTGGGCGTGTCCGTGGGTGTCGGCGTGACCGTGGGCGTGGGCGTGATCGTCGGCGTATCGGTGGGCGTGGGCGTGATCGTCGGCGTCGGCGTGACGGTTGGTGTCGGCGTGGCCGTGGGCGTGGGCGTCGGCGTCGGCGTGATGGTCGGCGTCGGTGTGATCGTCGGCGTGGGCGTGTGGGTGGGCGTATGGGTCGGCGTGGCCGTGGGGGTATCCGTCGGCGTCAGCGTGGGTGTGGCCGTGTCCGTCGGCGT
>JACNHM010000263.1 GCA_014383605.1 Chloroflexota bacterium | reverse complement strand
GCGACGACAGCAGCATCGGCTATGTTGAGTAGCTCGTCAGCCACCTGCTCACCGTCCCCGCCCAGGGCCATAGGGCAACCGCCCGGGCTGCCCCTACCTGTCAACTCCAACACCTCCTCCGGAGAGCGGTAGACACCCAACCGCTCCGCCGCCGCCCGCAATGGCGGAGCAAAGTCGCCCGCGGGACTGACCGCCACCTGCTGAGCATCATCGGCTGCCAGCGCCTGCCCGATGGCCGCTTCGGCCAGGTCAACGTCGCCGGCGAAGAGGCGAAACGCGTTGTCATGCGTGGCAATCACCTCGTCGGGCGCCGAGACGGGCGCGATCCAGGCCAGCCCCGCCGCGGCCAGTGGCTCGGCGACGGCCCGCACCGTCGTCCGGCTGAAGGGGCCGATGACGCCCAGCACATCGCCGTCCACGTCCAGCTTGCGCGCCTGGCGGGCGGCGTGCTCGGCATCGTCGTCGTCGTTCAGCGCCACCAGGGCCACCCGGTAGCCGGCCACGCCGCCGGCTCCGTTGCGCTCCTGCAGGGCCAGCTTCACCCCGTACAACACCTCGTAGCCCAAAGGCCGCCCCAGTCCCTCGAACGGGGCGATAAGCCCAACCTTCAGCACCGCCTGCGTGCTCCGCGGCAGCGCACAGCCATTCAGCAAGGAAACGCTCAGAAGCGCAATCAACCACCATCTGGCAATGGTTGGAGGTTTGAGGTTTGAGGTTTGAGGTTTGCTCTTTGAGCTTTGAGCTTTGAGCTTTGGATTTCTCTCCATGTGGCTACTGCTGATAGCGGGCGACGTTGGCCTCGTGCTCTTCGAATGTCTCGGCGAAGGCGTGACCGCCATCCCCTGTGGCCATGAAGTACAGGAACGGTGTGTCCGCCGGGTGGATGGTCGCTTCGATAGCCCCCAGGCCAGGACTGCAGATCGGCCCCGGCGGCAGGCCGGAATAGAGATAGGTGTTGTACGGCGAGTCCACAGCCGCATATTCCTCCAACTGCACCGGGGTCTTCCACCACTGGCCACTGGCCGGCTGATAGCCCATGGCGTACTGCACTGTGGGGTCAGCCCGCAGGAGCATGCCCTGTTCCAGGCGGTTGAGGTACACGTCGGCGATGACCGGCTCTTCCTCGGCCAGCAGCGCCTCCCGCTCGACGATGGCGGCCAGGGTCACCACCTCGTAGAGCGAGCGCCCCGCCGCCCCCGCCGCCTGGCGCATCTCCGGCGTCACCTGCCGGTCGAAGTTGGCCAACATGCGCCGCAGCAAGTCCTCCGCCTGGGCGGGCACCGGCAAGCGATAGGTATCGGGGAAGAGGAAGCCTTCCAGCGTAGCGCGGGCCGGCAGATCGTCCAGGAAATCGTAGGCCCCCAGGCCAGCGGCGGCGGGATCGGCCGCCTGCACCAACTCCAGGAACCGCTCGCCGTCCAGCGTGCCCTGCGCCGTGAGCAACGCGGCGATCTCCTCCGCCCGCAGCCCTTCGGGGATGGTGACCACGATCTCCTCAGCGGTGGCACGCTGCAGCCGCTCAGCGATTTCCATCATGTTCATGCTGGGCGAAAGCTCGAACTGCCCGGCCTCCAGGCTGGCATCCACGCCCATGTAGCGCATGTAGAGGCGAAAAAGCTGGGCATCGCTGATAAGCCCCTGCCCTTGCAGGCGGTCAGCGATGGTGGCCGCCGTTTCCCCCGGCTCGACGGTAAAGGCTACCGGCTCCGCCTGGGTGCTGGCGGGCGATTCGATACGCTGCTGGTTCAGGCGCAGGTACATGCCCAGCAGGGCATTCTCCACGGTCTCCAGGCTGAAGCCTTCGGACTGGGACGGCCCGGCCGCGGGCAGTGGGCCCTCGCCCTGGGGGCCACTGAGGGCCTGGCCGGCGTCGAACTGCCCCCGCAGGTGATCCAGGCCGACGACCGCCAGCAGCCCCAGCGCGCCCAGCACGACCAACGTGATCACGAAGCGCAGGATGTTGCCCACGCTGAAGATGCGACGCCAAAGGGGCAGCCTTGCCCTCACCCGTCGCTGTTGTTTTTCCTCGTCCCGTTGTTTACGCGTTTTCCTGTCTATGTCCTTGGGCATCCAGGTACTCCTGCAAGATCACCGCCGCTGCGGCGTCGTCCAGATGTTTTCGCCGGCGACGGCCGCCGCCCGCGGCCCGCAGCCGCTCCAAAGCCTCCTCGCTGGACAGCCGCTCGTCCCAGAGAACGATGGGCACGGGCAGCGCCTGCTCCAGCGCGGCAGCGTAGCGGGCCACGCGGCGGGCCTGCGGACCGACGCTGCCATCCATGTTCAGCGGGTAGCCCACGACCACCGCCGTGGCCTCCTGCTCCTGCACCAGCCGGGCGAAGGCGGCGAAATCCTCCCGCTTGGAACGGCGACGGATGATGGTCAGCGGCCGCGCCAGCCAGCCCGTGGGATCGCTCACGGCCACGCCCACCCGCCGCTCCCCCACGTCCAGCGCCAGCAACCGCCCCGACGCCTCGTTCACCCTTGCACCACCCGCACGTAGATGCGGAACGGCAGCCAGGGCACGCGGCCCAGCCAGTCGGGCCGCAGCGTGAGATACGGCTCCGCGCCCAGCTCGAAGTCGCGGCGCAGGATGGCCAGGGCCTCCGGCAGTTCCAGGTTCCGGATCGCCGCCCGTACCGCCCCGCTGTTCACGCCCCCTACCATCGTCGCTGTAGCCGTGACGTCGAACTGAACCCGGCCCTGCTCTTCGTCCAGGATAAGCATGGAGCCAAGG
Organism: Chloroflexota bacterium; assembly: GCA_014383605.1. The sequence continues at coordinate 13,933 of JACNHM010000263.1, read as the reverse complement.
GTGAACTGCGGCCTCTCGTCCAGCAGCCGCACATCCGAAGGGATCTGCTCCCGCAGCGCCCGTTCGGCCATCTCCTCACCCCCGTGGGTGTCCACGGCCAGGCCGCGAGCCAAAAGCTCCGAGCGCAGGCCCAGCGTTTCCGCATCCTCCCCCGAAAAGCGGTCGAAGGTCTCGGCCAGCACGTAGGTCTCCACCGTATCCGGCGGCACGTACTCCCCTTCCCGCAGCATCTCCCCCAGCCGCTGGTACGACTCCTGGCGCACCTCCGCCAGCAGGCTGTCCCGCAACTGATCCTTGTCCGCCTCCGTGACCACGCCCACATCCCGCACGCTGCCGCCCGCTGTGGGACGGTCGTTGGTCACCCGCAGTGCCAGGCCCAGGGGGCCTTCGATGCGGTTGATGGTGAAGGCCGGCACGTTGCCGCTGGGGCCAGGCTGCAGCGCCTTGACAGGTGCTTCGATGGTCACGCCAATGCCCGCCGGCACGGTGACCGCTTGTGTGACCTGGAAACGGATGTTGATCCCTGTGGAGGTGCCCACGACGGTCAGTTCGGGCACCTGGACCTCACTGTCTCCCCTGTTGATGAAAACCGCACGGCCCGTGGCCGGGTCGGCGGGCGCGTTGCGACGGCCCGTCGTCGGGATGGCGCCGTGCCCCTCCACCCGCGTCTGCACGACGCGGGCGGACACCTGGCCTGCCGCGTAGTCCACCTCTTCCACGCCGATGGCGGCCACGACAGGCACGGTGACCGTGACCGCTTGGCGCGGGGCCACCAGGGTGACGGTGGCCACGGGCACCACGAAGAGGAGCAAGGCGGCCAGGCCGGCCAGGCACATCAGCAGGAAGACGAAGAGCCGCAGCGCTTCCGCCCAGCGCTGCCCGCGCCGCGGCTGGCGATCGGGCAGCGGCGGCGGGGCACGCCGTGCCATAGGCTGTGGCTTTTCCTTCCGCCGATGTCCCACCCGCCCCGGCGGCGCGGCGCGGCGCGGCCCCGTGCGGGACGGCAGAGGCTCCTCCGGCCGCGGCTGACGCCAGCGGCGGGCGCGTTCGCCACGGCGCACGCTGGTGAAGACCGACAACCCCGCCTGGCGAGCCAGTTGCCGCGTGAGACGGTCGGTCGTCACCAGCGCCACCTGCACGCCTTGCTGCCGCGCCTGGCGGCGGATCAGCCGCAAGCGGGCGGGATTGGCCAGAAGTTGCCAGCCGCGCGGCAACACCAACAGGGCCCGTGGGCCCTGCGCCCGTGCCAATCGTCTCAAAATCGCCGCCAGCGACGCATCGTCCGGCAGCTCAATGATCTGTGTGACCACACTCATAAGCAAGACAAAGGCAAGCCGTGGTCGCCCGTGTCAGGCCCACGGCAGATCGCAAAAGCTCGCGGCGGACTGTCAAGTCCGCCGCCTTCGTCTGGACTTGCCAGTCCAGCTGCCCAGTCGGGGGCTACCACCGCGCCTATCTCACTATTCCCTCTGTGCATACAACTCCCGCTCGATCCCCTCTGCCAAAAGCATCTTCATCAAAGATTGATATGGCACGTCTCTCTTGTGGGCTAGAACCCTGATGGATTCAAGAAGAGACTCTGGGAGTCGAATCGAGACCCTTTTCAGAGTGGGTCTGAGATTAGGCATAAGCGCTCGCTGGGCTTGAGAGAAGTCAATGAAATCTGTAGCGTCGTGGTTCGCCCAGAATTCTCGCTCCTCTTCTTCAGAGGTGAATACAGGAATCTGCTTTGTCTTCATAATGGATAAAACGCCCTTTCTCGCTTCGTCATCTCCCTCGCGGAAATAACACGGATCTTGCCTCTTCGGGGAGTGAAGACCACAAACAAACGCCGCCCCTGGTCTGTTCGCCCCAAAACGTAGTAGCGCTGTTCCTCTTCCGCGTGCTCTTCATCAGGGAAGATCAAAAGGGGCTGATTGAAAAAGACCTGTTCGCATTCCGAATCGGAGACCCGATGCTTGTCCCAGTTCTTGCCCCGGTTCCCTTCGTCCCAGTCGAAACCAATGAACTGTTCGAAAATCAGCACCTCAGATTTCCCTCATTGCTGATGATGTAACGAAAAAGAGTTTTCAACAAAGCAAATCGGCCGATCCTCGCCAAGCCGATAAGTGGACCGGAGTCAGCGACCACAACCTCTCTACCCATCCAATTCACTCTCCCCCACCAGTGCCTGTATTGCCTCCAGATCCCGCTCATAATCCTCCTGGGTGTACTCCACGACTGGGATGCCCTGTCGCACCAACAAATCCCAGAATTCAGCGTAGCTCGTCCCAGCCACCTTGGCAGCCTTGCCGAAGGAAAGGACATGCTCAGCGTAAAGCCGCAACGCCAGGTCACGTCTCATCCTGTCTCCCAGACTTTGCCTATCGAAGCCAGCTGACTCAAGTGCCCAGTAGGCATCTTCGGGCAGTTGCATCTCAAGCGTAACTGTCCTTATACCGTCCATCCTACTCTATTTCCTCCAAGCGTAATGGTCTCTCCATGAGCTAACAGGCTCTCGCAATAGCCCTGGATCGCATCCACGGCCATCGCCTTGGCTTCTTCCAACGTCCGGCCCTCCGTGTGGCAACCAGGCAGAGCCGGAACAGAGACGACATACATGCCATCCTCGTCTCGCTCAATGATCACCGTGAAGTTATGCACCACATCCGTAGCCACAGATTGTTCCTCCGAAGACTACTTCAGCTTTTCCGCCACCCAGGCGCTGACCAGAGCCAGCGCTTCGGACAAACGACTGAGATCGCGGCCGCCGGCCTGGGCCATGGTCGGGCGGCCACCGCCGCCGCCATCCACCACCTGCGCCACGGCCTGGATCAGCCGGCCAGCGTGCAGCCCCCGCTTCACCAGGTCCGGCGTGACCGCGGCCACCAGCCGCGGCCGGCGGTCAATGGCCGCGCCGAGCACGATGACGCCCGATCCGAGTTTGTCGCGGAACCAATCGGTCATCTCCCGCATGGTGCCCTCGTCGGCCACATCCACCTGGGCGGCCAGAACCTGCACGCCCCGAACATCCTGCACGCGGTCGAGCAGCAATTCGAAATCCCGTTTGGCCACTGCCTGCTGCAGACGGGCCACTTCCTTGCGCAGGCTCTGCACTTCATCCAGCAGACTCAACACCCTGCGGTCCACTTCGCCAGGCTGGCTGCCCAGGAAAGTCGCCGCCCGTTCCAGCTGCGACAAGCGCTCCTGCACCAGCCGCTGCGCCGCCCGTCCGGTCACCGCCTCAATGCGCCGTATGCCCGCACCGACACTGCTCTCGGAGAGGATGTGAAACAGCCCGATCTCGCTGGTCCAGGGAATGTGCGTGCCGCCGCACAACTCGTAGCTGAACTCTTCGTCTGAATAGCCGACCTTGACCGCCCGCACCTGGTCGCCGTACTTCTCGCCGAAGAGGGCCATCGCTCCCGCATCCACCGCCTCTCGGTAAGAGGTATGCTCTGCATCCACGGGGTAATTGGCCAGGATAGCGTCGTTCACCGACTGCTCCACAGCGTCCAGCTCGTCCTGGGTCAGCATGCTGGAGTGGGTGAAGTCGAAGCGCAGATGGTCGGGGGCCACCAGCGAACCGGCCTGATGCACGTGCTCCCCCAGGATGTAGCGCAGCTCCGAATGCAGGATGTGCGTGGCCGTGTGGTTGCGCATGATGTCCAGTCGCCGCTCGTGGTCCACCACCGCCACCGCCCCGTCCCCCCGCCGCACGGTGCCGTCGGTTACCTCGCCGACGTGCACGACGAGCCCCGGCACCGGCCGGTGCGTGTCATCCACCCGCACCTCCCACAAAGGCTCCTCCCCTCCATCCGCATAGCCCAGGATGAGGCCCGCATCGCTGACCTGGCCGCCGGCTTCCACGTAGAAAGGCGTGAGGGGCAGGACGATCTCCACGGCCTCACCCGGCCGGGCGACGTCCACTGGCTTGCCGCCCTGGATGATGGCCGCCACGGTGGTGTCAAACTGCACCGCCTCGTCGTAAACCAGCCCCACGCCCTCCTCGCCCACGACGTCCTGCCGTCGCAGATCTTCCAGCACGTGGAAATAGATCTGCAGATCCTCGGCCTCAATGGGGCCGAACTGCGCCGCCGCCCGCGCCCGCGCCTGCTGCGCTTTCAGCGCCTCCTGATAGCCGGCCTCGTCCACGCTGAAGCCATGCTCCCGGGCCACATCGCGAGTGATGTCCAGGGGAAAGCCAAAGGTGTCGTAGAGGCGGAAGGCATCCTCGCCGGGGATGGTCGTCTCGCCGCTGGCGATCAGCTCCACCATCAGCTCGTCCAGCCGTGCCAGGCCCGTGGACAGCGTCTGCTGGAACCGCTCCTCCTCGGCGGTGATGGTCTTGAGGATGAACGGCCGCCGGTCCACGATCTCCCGGAAATGCGGCCCCATGACCTCCATGACCACCTGGGCGATCTCGGCCAGGAACGGCTCCTGGAAGCCGATCTTGCGGCCATAGCGGGCGGCGCGGCGGATCAGCAGCCGCAGCACGTAGCCTCGCCCCTCGTTGGCCGGCAACACGCCGTCGCCGATGAGGAAAGTCATGGCCCGCCCGTGATCGGCGATGACGCTGTAGGCGACGATGTGCTCCTCGCGCTGCTCGTCGGAATGGCCCAGCAGCTCCTGAGCGCGCTCGATGATGGGCATGAACAGGTCGGTCTCGTAGTTGGTCTTCACGCCCTGCAGCACGTTCACGACGCGCTCGAAGCCCATGCCCGTGTCTATGTGCTTGGCCGGCAGTTCGTCCAGCTCGCCGCTCTGATGGCGGTCATACTGGATGAAAACCAGGTTCCACAGTTCGACGAAGCGCTGGCAATCGCCGTTGACCCGGCAGACGTGCTCGAGATCGTCGCACTTGTCGCAATACTCGGGGCCGCGGTCGAGGTGAATCTCGCTGCAGGGGCCACAAGGGCCGGTGTCCCCCATCTCCCAGAAGTTGTCCTTGCGACCGAAGAGCAAGACGTGCTCCGGGTCAATGCCGGTCTCCGTCTGCCAGTACCCGGCCGCTTCCTCATCCACGCCCAGGTCACCCTTGTCATCTTCGAACACGGTGGCGTAGAGGTGCTCCTTGGGCAGCCCCCAGACCGCGGTCAGCAGCTCCCAGGCCCAGGCGATGGCCTCCTTCTTGTAGTAATCGCCGAAGGACCAGTTCCCCAGCATCTCGAAGAGGGTATGGTGATAAGCCGAAGGGCCCACGTCTTCCAGATCGTTGTGCTTGCCGGCCACGCGCATGCATTTCTGCGTGTCGGCGGCGCGGGTGTATTCCCGCCGTTCCAGGCCCAGGAAGATGTTCTTGAACTGGTTCATGCCCGCGTTGGTGAAGAGCAACGTGGGATCGTCCACCGGCACCAGAGAACTGCTGGGCACGATGGTATGGCCCTTGCCGGCAAAGAAATCCAGGAAATCCTGCCGGATCCTGGCGCTGGTCAGGGTTTTCGTTTCAAGCATTATGTAGCACCTCGAAGCAGAACATACTTGGCGGGATCGAAAGCAACTTCCGCCGCCACAGGTCAGGGGTTGGGGGTTAGGGGCTGAAGGTCACGCATCACGTGTCACGTGTCACGTGTCACGTTTCACGCAACCTCATGCCTTCCAACCCGTGTAACCGGGCAGCACTCCTGCACCACCCATCTTGTTTCTCGTATCACCCGATTGTAAGCGAAATCGGCGCAAATGTCAAAAAGCAGCCCACTCGGACGGCAGTAACGTTCACGAGAGCCAGGTGCGAGAGCCAGAAGCGGTCAAACCCGCATTTGACAGCCTCGCCGTTTTGGGCTATAATCTCGCCAACTTCAACTGAACAACCTCACAGACTGTGAACCGGAGGAGTAGGCGGGACGCCGTCGCCAGAGAATGGGGGTCACCGGGTGCGAGCCCCCTCCGATGTGAGCGCCGCCGAAAGTCGCCGGGGAGTCAACTGGCTGAAAGCTTCTCGCCGTAGGCCAGTTCGGGTCAGCCCGTTACAGCGCCGAGTGGGTGGATGGCACAGCCCGGATATTGGGTATTGGATATTGGCCATCCGCCAAGCAGGGTGGTACCACGGAAGGAAGCCCCTTTCGTCCTTGTGACGGAAGGGGCTTTTTGTGTGGCCGAAGCTGGAGGTTGGAGATTGGAGGTTAGAGGTTGGAGGTTGACAAGAAGGTCATTTTGGGGTAGAATAATGCCACCATGGTGGCACTGCTCTGGAGTAATCATCATGCAGAAAGCACTTATCTGAAGACATCAGCCAACCGGGGCGAACGCTGACAGACTATCGTTCGGATCAAGCAATCTAAGTACAGGCTTGCATAAGTTCGTTCCGCTTTGGTCGGCTCGCGCTGGACCTTAGTCCAGCGCCATGGAGGGCCGTTAGAAGGCCACACAGGCGGCGGACTAAGGTCCGCCGTGAGCCCAAAACCCAGAACGCATTTACGCCACGCTGTACTAAGGGAGGCTAAAGACAAATGGGAATAGTCAAGTTGACGATGCGGATGCCGGAGGCCTTGCATCAAGCAGTGAGTGAAGAGGCCATGCGTGAGGAACAGTCACTGAATAGAACGGTGATTGATCTGCTTTGGCAAGGCTTGACTCTCAAGCGAGAGAAAGCAACTCTCTCAGAGCATGAGCGTTTTCTGGCAGCCGTCCGAAGAGCCGGCCTGGGCCCTGTGGAAATCGGCCCGTGGGCAGACAAATACATTGAGGCAGCATCCGACGTCACCATCGAGGAAGTTCGCGAAATGTGGAAAGGGCAACGGCCTCTGTCTGAGGACATCATCGCCGATAGAGGAGAGCGCTAATGGCTCCCTACTACTTCGACAGCAGCGGGATCGTCAAGTACTACATTCTCGAGAAGGGCAGTTCCTGGGTCAGTCAGCTTGTAAGCGCCCAGACGACCGCGGGGGAATGGGCAAACGAAATCGTCATCGCACGCATTGGAATTGTGGAAGTCGGCGCGGCCATCGCCAAACGTCAACGAATGGGGGAAATCTCACAGCGACTTCAGGAGAAGACGTTAGCTCAATTTTCCAAAGAGTTACGTCAGCGGTACACCGTCGTGCCTGCTACGGATAAGACCATTGAGCTTGCCTTGACTCTGACTCAACGCCAACCGCTGCGTGCCTACGACGCCGTGCAGTTGGCCACAGCTCTGGTTCTCAACCGCACCTTTCTCGCCCATAGATTACCGACCCTGACTTTCGTCTCAGCGGACGACACACTCTGCGCTGCTGCCCAGGCCGAAGGATTGCTGGCCGAAAACCCCAACGAGCACTGAAGAGCATATGCTCAGAAAGCCGAAGGGAGGTGATGGCCGTGTCAATTGTAGAGGATGAGGTTAAGGACAAGGTTAAGAACGTGATCGCGGTCGTCACCTCTGACGACCGAGAACCTGAAACTTGCAACATGGAAACCTGAAACCCCAAAGGGACGGAGAAGATATCATGCCTGAATTCACCATGCCCAAGACCTACGACCCCCAGGCCACCGAGCAGCGGCTCTACGACTGGTGGGAGGCGCAGGGGTATTTCCAACCGGAACAGCAAATCGAAAGCGGCCTGGCCGATCCCCAGCGGTCGTCGTTCACCATCACCATGCCGCCGCCCAACATCACCGGCGCGCTGCACCTGGGCCACGCCCTGACCGCCGCCCTGCAAGACCTGATGACCCGCTATCATCGCATGAAGGGCCATCCCACGCTGTGGCTGCCGGGCAGCGATCACGCCAGCATCGCCACCCACGCCGTGATCGAGCGCGGCCTGCGCGATCAGCAACTCGGCGAACTGCTGGAGGAGATCGACTACCCTGCTTCCGATGGCACGCTGCCGCTCACACGCCAGGACCTGGGCCGCCAATGGTTCATGAAACTCGGCTGGGCCTGGAAGAGACACTACGGCAACATCATCACCGAGCAGCACCGCCGGCTGGGCGCCTCCTGCGACTGGCAGCGGGAGCGCTTCACCCTGGACGAGGGGCTGAGCCGCGCCGTGCGCACGGCCTTCGTGCGCTTGTACGAGCGGGGGCTCATCTACCGCGGCGAGTTTGTCAACTGGTGCCCGCAATGCCTGACCGCCATCTCCGACCTGGAGGTGGAGTACGAGGACACCACGGGCAACCTGTGGACGGTGCGCTACTTCCTGGAAGGCGGCGGCCACATCGAAGTCGCCACCACGCGGCCGGAGACGATCCTGGGCGATACTGCCATGGCCGTGCATCCCGACGACGAGCGCTACAAGCACCTGATAGGGCGCACGGCCATCCTGCCGGCGCTGGGCCGTCGCATCCCCATCATCGCCGACGAGTACGTGGACCCGGCCTTCGGCACCGGCGCGGTGAAGATCACACCCGGACACGATCCCAACGACTACGAGATCGGCAAGCGGCACGACCTGCCCATGATCAACATCCTGAACCGCGACGCCACGCTCAACGAGGAGGCCGGGCCTTACGCCGGCCTGGACCGCTACGAGGCCCGCCAGGCGCTGCTGCGCGATCTGGAAGCCAGTGGCCAGCTCATCCAGCGCCAGGCGCACGGACATCCCCTGGGCCACTGCCAGCGCTGCCACACGGTGGTGGAGCCGATGCTCTCCGCCCAGTGGTTCGTGCGCATCCAGCCCCTGGCCGAGGCGGCGCTACAGGCGGTGCGCGACGGCCGCATCCGCATCGTGCCGGAGCGCTTCGCCAAAGTCTACTTCAACTGGCTGGAGAACATCCGCGACTGGTGCATCAGCCGCCAGCTCTGGTGGGGGCATCGCATCCCCGTCTGGTACTGCGACGACTGCGGCGAGCAGTGGGCGGCGCTGGAGGATCCGACGGCCTGCCGGCAATGCGGCAGTGCGAACATCCGCCAGGACGAGGACATCCTGGATACCTGGTTCTCCTCCGGGCTGTGGCCCTTCAGCACGTTGGGCTGGCCCGACGACACGGCAGACCTGCGCCGCTTCTACCCCAACAGCGTGCGCGAGACCGGCTACGACATCCTTTTCTTCTGGGTGGCGCGGGAGATCATGATGGGGCTGGCCATGCTGGACGAGGTGCCCTATCGTGTCGTCTACCTGCACGGCCTGGTGCGCAACGAGGCGGGAAAGAGAATCCACAAATCCATGCCCGACGCTTACAAGTACGATCCCCTGTTCGCCATCGAGGAATATGGGACCGACGCCGTGCGCTACGCGCTGCTCACCGGTTCCACGCCAGGGCAAGACGCCAAGCTGAATCCCAGCCAGATCGAGGCGGCGCGCAATTTCGCCAACAAGCTATGGAACGCCGCCCGGCTGGTCATCAGCAATCTGGAGGGTTCGGAGTTCGGAGTTCAGGGTTCGGAGTTCAGGGCTCCAGGTTCGAGGTTCGGCGTTCCACACACCAGCCGCCGAACGCCGAACGCCGAACGCCGAACGCAGGACTTAGAACTCGCGGAGCGCTGGATCCTCAGCCGTCTCAGCGGCCTCACCGCCAACGTCAACCGGCTGCTGGAGAACTTCCAGTACGGCGAGGCCGGGCGGCAGATCCACGACTTCCTCTGGGGAGAGTACTGCGACTGGTTCCTGGAGATCGCCAAGCTGCGGCTGTACGGGGACGATGCGCAGGCCAAGGCCACGGCGCAGCAGGTGCTGGTCGTCGTGCTGGAGCGCACGCTGCGCCTGCTGCACCCCTTCATGCCCTTCGTCACCGAGGAGATCTGGCAGAATCTGATGCCGGCATCAGGGATCGGTGATCGGGGATCAGGGGATGGGTATCAGCCGGAGGCGCTGATGGTGGCCCGCTGGCCGGAGGAGGCGGGTCTGGCCGATGCCGAGGCGGAAGCGCAGATGGGGTTGATCATGGAGTTGGTGCGGGCCATCCGCAATGCGCGGGCGGAGTACGACGTGCCGCCCGGCCGGCGCATCGCCGCGCTGATCAGTGCGGGTGAGCAGGCGCAACTGCTGGCGGAACAGCAGCCGATCCTCACCTCGCTGGCCAGGCTGGACGAGGCCAGACTTCAGATCGCCACAGTGCTGGACGTGGCCGAAAAAGCAATGACACTGGTGGTCGGCGGCGTGACCGTGCACCTGCCGCTGGCCGGCATGGTGGATCTGGAGGCCGAGCGCGCCCGCCTGAGCAGGGAGCTTGCGGAGACAGAGCAGCGGATCGCCCGTACGGAGGGGCTACTGGCCAATCCCGGTTTCACGGGCAACGCGCCGCCAGATGTCGTGCAACGGGAGCGGGACAAGCTGGCGGAACTGCAAGCCCAGCGGGACAGGCTGGAAGCCCGCCTGAAGGGTCTGGCAGTGTAATCAGGTGCAACGCACTTCCTCAAGTGCGTTGCACCTTACAAAAAGGCACACTGAATGTCATCACTATCCAAACGCTTCATCGTCGTCCTGCTGCTGCTGGCCCTGCTCTTCGTCGCCGCCAGCAGCGCCTTCATCCATACCAGCGATCCGTCCTTCTGCGCCCGTTGCCACAGCATGGCGCCGGCCTATGAAGGATGGCAGAACGCGCCGCACCGTAACGTGAGCTGCCATCAGTGTCACGCGGCCCCTGGCCTTGATGGCGAAATCAGCGCCCGCCTGCAGGGCCTGCGCAAATTGTACAACCACCTCAGTGGCAACGACAAAAAGCCGCTACCGACCTGTGACTTCGACTGGCGCCGTTGCTATGAGTGCCACTATGACCCGGCGGCAGGCTCGGCGGCCATGCCACCGTTGCCCGAGTCCCATCTCCACTTCTCGGCCGACGATTTTCGGCGCTGTGCGATCTGCCACGACGACGTGAGCCACAGCTCGCCTTGAGGTTCCAAGCTCAAAGCCCAAATTTCACCTTCCTGCTCCATCTTTGTTCCTTGGGTGATTTTGGACTTTGAGCTTTGGATTTTGCTCTTACTTGTTCGGATAAGCCCTTTCGCCGCGCAGGATGGCGGCCAGCATGCCCGATGTCAGCGGGCCGACGTAGCGCTGGCGGATGACGCCCTCGCGGTCAATGAAGTAGGTCGTCGGTGCCCCCCGCACGCGATACAGCGTGCCCACCGTGGTCTCTTCGTCGGCGAGCACGGGAAACGTGACGGCCAGGTCGGCGGCGAAGCCCTCCACCCGCCGCCTCTCCTCCCCCATGTTGACGGCCAGCACCACCAGGCCGTCACCGGCATAAGCCTCGTGCGTCGCTTGCAGCAGCGGCATCTCCTGCCGGCAGGGCACACACCACGAGGCCCAGAAGTTGAGCAGCACCACCTGCCCGCGCCAGTCGCTCAGCCTCACCGTTTCCCCGTTCAGATCGGTCAGGGCGAAGTCCGGCGCGTAGCGACCTGGCTCAACCGCAGGCTGCGTCTGTGCGAGCGGCTCCGTCAGCGACGGCAACAGTGCTCCGCCGATCTCCGGCGCCACGGCATGGAGCGCCGGCGCCTGGTCACTGCCACAACCACTTAACAAAGCCGCCGACAAAGCGACGATCATCCAGGCGACAAGAACTTTTTTGGTCACAACCAATTCACCAATCTACCAATCTACCAATCTACCAATTTACCAATCTACCAATCTACCATCCCCCGCCAAGGCGCCTCAGTAAGTGTGCAAGCTCCTGATCCTCACCCACCCCGTCAGCCAGTTCACACCAAACCAGGTGAAGAGCACCACAGCGAAGCCGACGATAGCCGTCCAGGCCAGCCGGCGGCCCTTCCACCCTCTCACCACCCGGGCATGCAGGAAGAAGGCATAGACCAACCAGGTGATCAGCGCCCAGGTCTCCTTGGGGTCCCAACTCCAATAGTTGCCCCAGGCGTACTGTGCCCAGACGGAACCGGTCAGGAGCATCGCCGTCTCGAAGACGAAGCCGATGGCCACAGCCTTGCTCATCCAACCGCTCAGCGATCGCTCCTCCGGCAGCCGCGCCGCCAGCCCCGGCAGCCAATCGCTCAACAAGATCATGATCGCCAGGCCAAAGGAGATCAGGAACGCCGAGTAAGCGATCATCGCCGTGGCCACGTGAATCTGCAGCCAGTAGCTCTGCAGCGCCGGCATCAGGTGCTTGGGCACCGCCATCTCCCAGTTCTGGCTGACGAGATAGATGGTCAGCAGCAGCGGAACCGGCAGGAAGAAAAGCCCCGCCCGCAGCCGCCGTTCCACCAGCACCTCTACCGCCAGGTAAGCCGCGGTGAACCCCCAGACCATGGTCAGCGCCGTCTCCACGAAGGTCGCCAGAGGCAAGCGCTTGTAGATGATCACAAACTGGATCATGCTGGCCGTCAGCAGCAACAGACTGGCGAACGCCGCCGCGCTGCCCAGCCAGCCCGACCAGCGGCGCAGCGCTGTCTCGGCCGCTTCCTTCCTGTCTGCGGGCGTACCCGCACAGGCAGAGCCGCCGGTGATAAACTGAATCAGGTAACCCAACGTGGCCACCGCCAGCGTGCCCACGGCGGCCCAAAGAATGGTCATGTTCATGAGATGAATCCTCCTACTTACCTCATCAGGTTCCGGCTGGATCGCCAGATCCAGCCGCTGGGCGACGAATCTGGCGATCCGTCGCCAACGCAAAAAGGGTCACTTTTGCCCCTATGCCCTTTTTCTGCCTCTGGCCCGCCCCTTCCAGCATTCACAGCGCCCCCCGGGCTGGGCCAAGGCAAGCGGGGGACATGACGTCGCGGTACTAACTCTTCCCTCTGAAAATGGGCAGCAAGAATCTCACTGCCCAGCCCAGGCTCATACCGACGAACCCAGCGAAAATCAGCGCTATGCCCGGATTCTTGCCCACTTGCAGTCCCGACCAAAACCGCGGCTGCTCAAACGCCTCCGGTATCCGATCCATGCCCAGATCGGGATCCAGATCCTCCAGAGTGATGACCAGCGGCCCAATCGTCACCGTGGTCGTCGTGTCCACCTCGTCGGCGAAGAGAAGCTCCGCATCCTCGCCCATCCCCACGGTCTCGCCCGCCAGCACCTGCAGGGTGACCTTGTCCGGCAGGGTCGGATAGCGGCTCAGCCACAATTGCAGCCCCATCCCTGGCAGCACGATCACCTCAATCTTCTTGGGACTATTGGGCACAGGCGCCGTGAAGGTTAGCTCCAACACCTCCCCGGTCTGACTGGCGTTGAACATGCTCAGCATCTCCAGAGGCTGGCCATCTTGTGTCACCTGCAGCCGCACGGGGCTCAGCGGCAGGGGGCCCGTCTGATCGGGCATCTGGCCGAATTCCGACTGGTAGAAGGCAAAGCCCCGGTGCTGCAGCGGCCGGTTGACCTCGATGACGTATTCCTTGACCTCCTGGCCGCCCTCGATGACCGTCACGTAGGAGTACCAGTCCCGCACCGAGCCGTCGGTGTTGTAGCGCTCCTCCGCCCGATCCAGGCGGATGGTGAAGTCGGCGCCGGGCACAGTCGCCGTCTCACCCTCGGCCAGGTAGATGGTGTCGCTCAGTCCCGCCACGCTGCCCAGCAAGGCGCCCACCATCACCACCAGCATGCTGTAGTGGGCCACCAGGCTGGCGATGAGAGAGATGCGCTTGCGGCGGGCGCGCAGCAGCCGTTGGGTGCGCTTCAACGTGCACAACAGCACGCTGAACATCAGCAGCCCGAACAGCAGCACGAACCAGGGCGCATGGTAGACGTCGTACAGCCCGAAGGCGTCGAGCAGTGGGCTGCCTGTTTCCATCCCCTGCGCTCGCAGTCCCTCCAGCCCACCGGGGTGCTGCGGCAGCAGCGTGCCCAGCAGTGAAACCGCACCTACAGCGCCAATGAGCACCAGCGCCGTGCGCGTGCGGGTCAGCCAATCGTAGATCCTGTCCAGAGCGCCCAGCACGGGCGCCGGCGGACGTGTCTCTTCTTCGCTCATCAGTGCTCCCGGTTGTTTCCCACCCCTGCGTGGATACGGTCTACCCCATGATAAAGGCTGCCCGATTATACCACAGGGGCAGCCTTGTGTCTACTACAAAAGACTCTTTTTCTGAACAGGCGTTTGCTTGCGGCAGCAACACGCCGCCGCAAGCAACCCCTGGCTAAGCCATCCG
>JACNHM010000098.1 GCA_014383605.1 Chloroflexota bacterium | reverse complement strand
GGATTTGCGCGAGGATTTGATTGACGAGTACGGAGCCGTGGGGACCTACATCCAGGAAGCGCGCGAGTCGGCGATCACGCTGTTCATCTGAGGAGAACACTACCGCAAATGCCAACCAAGACATTCACCGTAGCCGGGTTGACCTGCATAGATTGCGCTGCCAGGGTCCGGGCGGCCGTCAGCCAGGTAGAAGGTGTAAGCGACTGCCAGGTTGACCACGCGGCTGGCACGCTGACGGTTTCGTTAGCGGAGCCAGATTTGCCGACGGAGCAGATCGCCAGAGCTGTGGAGTCGGCGGGCTACACGCTGGTCACCGACCGCAGTAAATCGCGAATTGAGCCTGTAGTGGCGACTTTAGTCGCATTTCTACCGGGACGACTAAAGTCGCCACTACAAAATCGTGATCTACCGATCCTGGGATTTGTGCGCTTCGTCTTCTCGGAACGCGGAACAACGCTCACCGCCGTCGCCGGGCTGCTGACGTTGCTGGGACTGATCTTGATGGTGTTATACTCCCCCCCAACGTTGGGGGGGCTGGGGGGGGCAGCCCTCTTTGCGGCGGCTATCGTCGTGGGTGGAATCCCCGTGGCACGCCACGCCTGGCAGGAGTTGTGGCTGGCCCGCAGCCTGGGCATCAACACGCTGATGGTGATCGCCGTCGTCGGCGCGGCGTTCATCGGCGAGTGGGCCGAGGCGGCGATTGTGGTGGTGCTGTTTTCGCTGGGCGAGGCGTTAGAAAGGTACGCCGCAGAGCGGGCACGCAGCGCACTGGACAGTCTGCTGTACCTGGCCCCGCCGGTGGCCCTCAAGATTCTGCCTGCCGGCGAGACCCAGGAGACGGCGGTGGAGCAACTTGCCGTCGGTAATCGCGTGCTGGTGCGCCCCGGCGACCGGGTCAGCGTGGACGGCATCGTGCGCGCCGGGCAGAGCGCGGTGGATCAGGCCGCTATCACCGGTGAAAGCATGCCGGTGGATAAAGAGCCGGGCGATGAGGTCTTCGCCGGCACCGTCAACACCTCCGGCGCACTGGAAGTGGAGGTGACCCGCCTGGCGGCCGACAACACGCTTAACCGCATGGTGGTGTTGGTTCAACAGGCCCAGTCGCGTCAGGCGCCGGTGCAGCGCTTCATTGACCGCTTCGCCCGCGTTTACACGCCCACGGTGGCTGCGACGGCCGTGCTGGTGGCCGCCGTCCCACCGCTGCTCTTCGGGCAGCCGTTCTGGGGAGACCACGGCTGGCTGATGCGGGCCTTGCAGATGCTGGTCATCGCCTGCCCTTGCGCCCTGGTGATCAGCACGCCGGTCAGCCTGGTGAGCGCCATGACCAACGCTGCCTCGCGCGGGGTGCTCATTAAGGGCGGGCGCTACCTGGAGGCGCTGAGCCGGGTCAGGGTTTTCGCCTTCGACAAGACCGGCACTCTGACCGAGGGACGGCCCTTTGTAACCGACGTGGTGGACGTTTGCACCTGCGGGGAGTGCCCGGAGGATTGCGGCCTGCAACATGCGGCTGCGGTCGAAGTGCAATCATCCCACCCGCTGGCTCAGGCGTTGCTGGCCGAGGCGCAGGCCAGGGGGGTAGCAATGCCACCGGCCCAGGATGTCACCGTCCTGAGTGGGCGGGGGATGGAGGGTGTCGTGAACGGCGCACGGGTTACGGTGGCCAGCCACGCCCATTTTGATGAGTACTTTGCGCATCCGGAGTCCGTTTGCCGCCTGGCCGACGAACTGGCCGCCCAGGGCAAGACGATTATCATGGTCAGGCACGATGACGAAGTATGCGCCCTGTTCGCCGTGGCTGACACGCTGCGTCCCCACAGTCGCCAGGCGCTCGCCGATCTGAAGGCCCACGGCGGTATCCACACCGTGATGTTGACCGGCGATAACCCGACCGTGGCCGAGGCAATCGCCCGCCAGGTAGGGGTGGACGAGGTGCGCGCCGGGCTGATGCCGGAAGAGAAGGTGGCTGCCGTCGCAACGTTGGCGGAGAAATACGGAGACGTGGCTATGGTCGGCGATGGGGTGAACGACGCCCCGGCGTTGGCGCAGGCGGACGTGGGCATCGCCATGGGCGGCGCGGGCTCGGCCCAGGCCATGGAGACGGCCGACGTGGTGCTGATGGGCGACGACCTGGCCCAACTGCCGTTCATCGTGCGGCTCAGTCGCCAGACGAGAAGGATTGTGACAGCCAACATCGCCTTTGCCCTGGCAGTCAAAGCTCTCGTATTCATTTTGGCAATGGCAGGCCTGGCCACCCTGTGGATGGCGATTGCTGCCGACGTCGGTGCATCGCTGGCGGTTATCCTGAACGGCATGCGACTGCGCCGCGCCAGAGCATGATAACCGCAGTTCACTCACATTGAGGAGGGGAACTCCATGGATATTCAGGTTCTACAGGGTTTTCAGAGAAACGAGATCACCGAACACATCGTTTATCAACGCCTTTCCCAGAGGGTGGGGGGAAAGAACGGCGAGATTTTAAAGAGGATCTCGGAAGACGAACTCCGCCATTACAACGAGTGGATGAAATACACCCAGACTGAGGTCCAGCCCAACAGGCTGCTCGTGCTGTTCTACCTTACAATCGCCAGGATTTTGGGCTTAACCTTTGCCATCAAGCTGATGGAAGGCAATGAGGAAAAGGCTGAGAGGCTATACGCCGAGGTAGCTAAAGAAATCCCCGAAGCGGAGGAAATCTCAAAAGACGAACTGGAGCACGAGAGGTTGCTTGTGGACATGATAGATGAAGAGAGATTGGAATACATAGGTTCAATGGTGCTGGGGCTGAACGATGCGCTGGTGGAGCTCACCGGAGCCCTGGCAGGGTTAACCTTTGCCTTTCAGAACACCCGTCTGGTGGGGCTGGCCGGTTTCATAACGGGAATCTCCGCCTCCTTCTCCATGGCCGCCTCGGAGTACCTTTCCACGAAATCCGAGGTTGATGGTAAAGATCCCCTCAAAGCGTCCTTTTACACGGGAATAGCGTATGTGTTGACTGTCTTGCTCTTGATTGTTCCGTATTTTGTCTTCTCCAGTTACTACGCAGCCCTTTCCATCGCCATAGTTGACGCTCTATTGGTTATCCTTGTGTTCACCTTCTTCGTATCTGTCGTTAAAGACGTGTCCTTCCGCAAGACGTGGGCCGAGATGGTGTTCATCAGTCTGGGAGTGGCCCTGGTGTCCTTTGTGATAGGCTGGGCCGCCAGGATGGTCCTCAAGGTGGAGTTCTGAGTGGGAGGAAGAGGGACTTTTGTCACAGACAGACA
>JACNHM010000059.1 GCA_014383605.1 Chloroflexota bacterium | reverse complement strand
GAAGTCCTTGCCCAGGGCGGTGTTCAGCCTGATCTCGACCCCGGCCCGCTTGATGTTCTCGATCTCCACGTTGAGCACGTCGTGGGGCAGGCGGTACTCAGGGATGCCGACGGCCATCATGCCGCCCGCCACGGGCAGCGCTTCGAACACCGTGACCGGGTAGCCCTTCTGGGCCAACCGCAGCGCCGCCGTCAGGCCCGCTGGCCCGGCGCCGATGACCGCCACTTTCTCTGCCTTGGCCTCCTCCAGCCGCCTGGGCTTCCAGGGCCGCTTCAGCTCGTGATCGGCCATGAAACGCTTGATCTGGCGAATGGCGACGGGCTGGTCCAGCTCGCTGCGTCGGCACTTGTCCTCGCAGAAAGCCGGGCAGACGCGGCCACAGGCCAGAGCGAAGGGATTGCGCCGGCGATGAACTTCCAGCGCGTCAGCGTAGCGGCCCTGGGCGACGAGCGCCACGTAACTGGGCACGTCCACCTCGGCCGGGCAGGCGTTGGTGCACTTGGCCCGCACCAGTCCCTTGCAGACGCCAGCGGGACACCTCTGCTCCCTGATGTGGGCTTCGTACTCCTCGCGGAAGTAGCGCAGGCCGCTGAGAACGGGGTTGGGCGCTGTCTGGCCCAGACCACACAGGGAGGTTCCCTTGATGATCCGCCCCATGCTTTCCAGCAGGGCGAGGTCGCTTTCTTTCCCCTTGCCCTCGCTGATGCCCGTCAGGATCTGGATCATGCGCCTGATCCCCTCGCGACACGTGGTACATCGGCCACAAGATTCATCGCTGAGGAAGTTGAGGAAGTACCTGGCGATGTCTACCATGCAGGTGTCCTCGTCCATGACGACCATCTCGCCGGAGCCCATCATCGAGCCCACCTCGGCCAATTCGTCGTAGTCCACCAGCACGTCCAGGTGTTGGGTGGGGACGCAGCCTCCGGATGGGCCGCCGATCATTACCGCCTTGAACTGTTTGCCACCGGGAATGCCGCCGCCCAGTTCGTAGACCACTTCCCGCAGGCTGATGCCCATGGGCACTTCCACCAGCCCGGTGTTGTTGATGGTGCCGGCCAGCGCGAAGAGTTTGGTCCCCTTGCTCTTCTCGGTGCCGATGCTGGCGTACCATTCGGCTCCGTTGACGATGATCTGCGGGACGATGGCCAGGGTCTCGACGTTGTTGACGTTAGTCGGCTTGCCCCATAGGCCGCTCTGCGCGGGGTAGGGCGGTCGGGGCCGCGGCTCGCCGATGCGGCCTTCGATGGAATTCAACGCCGCTGTCTCCTCACCGCAGACGAATGCCCCGCCCCCCCGGGAGATCTTGACGTCGAAATCGAATCCGCTTCCCAGGATGTCCTGGCCCAGCAGGCCGTACTCCCGCGCCTGCTCGACGGCCAGGCCAAGATTCTTCAGCGCCAGAGGGAATTCGTTGCACACGTAGAGGTACCCCTCGTGGGCACCGATGGCATAGGCACAGATGATCATCCCCTCTAGCACACTGTGCGGATCGGCTTCCATCAGACTGCGGTCGGTGAAGGCTCCGGGGTCACCCTCGTTGCCGTTGGCCACGACGTACTTGACGTCGCCTGGGGCTTTGCGAGCGAACTCCCACTTGAGGCCAGTGGGGAAGCCAGCCCCGCCGCGACCCAACAGCCCTGATTTTTTTACTTCCTCAACGACCTCCTCGGGAGTCATCGAGGTAAGCGCTTTGCCCAGCGCCTGGTAGCCTCCGACGGCAATGTACTCCTCGATGGACTGAGGGTTGATCAGCCCGCAGTTGCGCAGCACAATGCGCATCTGCTTGCCGTAGAAGGGAATGTCCTTGTAGTAAGGCGCGGCTCTGTGAGTGTCTGGCTCCTTGTAGGTCAGCCGGTCAACGATACGCCCTTTGACCAGCGTCTCCTCCACCAGTTCCGGCACATCGGCGGACTGCACCTGGCAGTAGAGAATGCCCTCGGGCTGGACGATGACAATGGGCCCCATGAAGCAGAAGCCACGACTGCCCGTTTCGACCACCCGTATCTCATCTGCCAGTCCGCGCCGGTTTACCTCTTCTTCAAGAGCCGACCTCACTTCTGGAGCACCGGCCTTTGTGCAGGCCGGGCAGCCACAAACCAGTACGTCAGCTCGATATCGTTGCGTCATTCGTTTACCTCCTCATCCTGGAACGCGCCCCACGACCCATTCGTCCACCACTTTGCCCCCGATCAAATGCTCCTCGATGATACGGGGCACCATGGCTGGGGTGACGTCACCATAGGTCACGCGGGGCTCATCACCCTGCTGGATATCCACCAGGGGCTCTCTGGAACACATGCCGATACAGCCGACAGTGGTCACGTGGGTGTCAATGCTGCGCGCTTCTAACTCGGCCAGAATAGCATGCATCACCTCCCGCGCACCGGCCGCGATGCCACAGGTGCCCATCCCCACAGTGATGGTCGTGCTTGTCTCGGTGCGCGCCTTGATATCTCTCTGAAGGCTCTCCCGCAGCGTTCGAAGTTCCTCGAAACTCTTTAACTTTGGCATCATACTACCTCCTGCCTCCACCCGCTTCGTCAGCCCCCGGGCTCGCTTCACCGGTGGCCAGTCGGTCAATCAACTCCTCAGCCGTAATAGACGACATTTTGGGGTAGGCTTGGTCGTTGATCAGCATGACAGGCCCCTGTGCGCAGGCCCCCACACAGCGGACCGCTTCCAGCGAGAATTTGTTGTCGGGAGTTGTATTGCCGGCTTTGACACCTATTTTCTTCTCGACCACGTCGAGAAGCCGCGGCCCTCCGCCCACGTGACAGGATGTACCCAGGCAGACCTTGACGATGTAGTCCCCCTTGGGCGTGAGGCTGAAGGCCTTGAAGAAAGTGGCAATTTGGTAGACTTCGCTCAAGGGCATCTTCAGTCTCTCGGCCGTCGTCTCCAGGGCCTCGCGGGGCAGGTACTTGTACTCCGCCTGGATGTCCTCCAGGACAGCCAGACTGGAAGTTCTGTCCGCCGGATAGCGGTCGAAAATCTCGCTTACCTGAATCTCACTCATCGCTCTCCAGGCCTCCTTTCCCCGACGCTCATCTCGCCCATCTTGATCAGCTTCAAGCGCGGGATGCGCCGTGTCAGGCACTCGGTCCAGCACAGGCCGCAGCCGGTGCACTTCTCCTCGTCCACGTAGCGGGCCTTCTTGCGCACTTTGATTTTAAAGTTGCCCACGTAGCCCGAAACTTCCTCGACCTCGCTCCAGGTCAGGAGCGTAATGTTGGGATGCCGACCGGCATCCATCATCTTGGGGCCGAG